>JBBQQS010000137.1:0-11024 GCA_038215525.1 Bryobacterales bacterium | reverse complement strand
AGGACCGGCAAACGATCCTGTGGCTGGCCACGTCTTTAGGCGAACATGGCTACGAGAAGTTTCCTTACTTAGCCCAGGCGATGGTGGAGTTGGGCTTCGCGCCGCCTTACCGGGGCCGCGACTTATGGGCCTTCTTTGACTCCGGCTACCGCGCCCGGGCTGACTTCGACTATCTGGCGGCCCAGTGGCGCCGGGCGGGTATCGCCGCACTGCACGTCGCCTCCTGGCATTACTTCGAGGCAACGGAAGAGAAGGGTGCTGAACTGGCGCGACTGATCCAAGCCTGCCACCGCCAACGCATCTTAGTCTATGCCTGGATCGAGTTACCCCACGTCAGCGAGCGCTTCTGGCAACAACACCCGGAGTGGCGCGAGCAAACCGGCAATGGCCAGGACGCGCAACTCGATTGGCGTAAGTTAGTCAACTTACACGATCCGAATTGCGCCACCGCCGTCGCCCAGGGCATCGGACAAATGCTTACCCGCTTCGATTGGGATGGCGCCAACTTAGCCGAGTTATACTTCGAGTCGCTCGAAGGGGTAGGGAACCCGGCTCGTTTCACCCCCATGAATGCGACGGTTCGCAAGGAATATGCGGCGCTCAAAGGGCACGACCCCATCACGATCTTCACCAACCCCGATCGCGTTCCGGCCTTTCTTGAATACCGGGCCGCCCTCGCCACTAAGTTACAAACTGAGTGGCTCGAGCGACTCGCCGCCATGCGGAAACGAAAGCCCGGCGGCTTCGACCTCACCTGGACCCACATCGATGACCGCTTCGACACCCGCATGCGCGACTTACTCGGCGCCGACAGCGGCCGCGCTCTACCGTTGGCCAAACAATACGCCGCCACCTTCTTAATCGAGGATCCCGCCACCGTCTGGCACTTAGGCCCCCGCCGTTACATCGAAATCGCCAAGCGCTATCCGCGTGACGCCCGCCTGGCGATTGATCTCAACATCGTGGAACGCTATCAGGACGTCTACCCCACCAAGCAACAAACCGGTGCCGAGTTATTTGGATTAATTCACCACGCCGCCCAATCCTTCCCCCGTGTGGCGCTCTATTTTGAGAAGTCCATTCTCGCCCCGGACTATCCGTTACTCTCCGCCGCCTCCGCCATCAAACCCAAACGGCTTACTGAAAACCGCTTCGAAGCCGAGCGTCCCTTCGGCCTTTCGCACTCTGGCGCACTTACAGTGAACGGCGAGCCATGGCCCGTCACCGACGGCGAAACAGCCTGGCTCCCCGCCGGAAAACTCGCCATCGCCCCCGCCACTCGTCAACCCGAATTGCGGATCTTAGACCTGAACGCCGAGTTACTCTCCGCCCAAGCCCGCCGCGATGGCGTTGACTTCGAATACCGCTCCACCGCCCGTGCCCTGGCTCAATTCAGCGCCCCCATCATTACCTTGGAAATCGACGGCAAGCGCACGACGCCGGAGTGGATTGACGAGGGAGCGCGGGTGCTGGCTCTCCCCGCGGGCCAGCATCGCGTCCGGGTAACGGTTACGCTCCATAACTCGAGAGATATATTGTCTCCTCATAGTGAACCAAGCCCATTCGCGCTTGATCCAGCCAATCCGTGGCGCCCGATGAAATTGGCACGTGGGTCAGCCCCCGAATGAAAGTACATCTGCGCATCCCATTCCAATGGAGGATGATGCATTGGCACCATCAAGGGCGACCCGTTCGGTTCAATGCTCATCCCCAACAGAATACGAGACGCAGCAAGGCACGGTGAGCCCGGCGCACTTACGGTGAACAGCGAGCCATGGCCTTACTTACGGCGCTTTTTGCGGACCGCCGTTTTGCCCTTGCCCGCCTTCGGCCAGCGCGTGAACTCAAGGCCCGGGGTGTCGGCACGGAAGGCGACCAGGCGTTCGTTCTCGACTTCCGTCACGTAGACCGTCTTGCCGTCCGGACCGCCGAAGCAGAGGTTACTCGGCTTGTTGCCCAGCACCGGCACTTCGCGCAGTAGCTTGCCAGCCGGCGAGACGATGGCCACGACGCCTTTGCCGTAACGCGTGATATAGAGGTTGCCCTTGCTGTCGGCGCGCATGCCGTCGAAGCCATGGTCAGGGAATTCGATCAGCAGGCGCTTGTTCGACAGACTATAGTTGGGCGCGATGTCGAAGGCCCACACGTTGCGCTGGACGCTTTCGTTGACGTAGAGAATCTTGCCATTGGGGCTGACCTCGATGCCATTAGTCGTGCCCATGTTTTCCGCCACCTTGCGGACCTTGCCGGCGCGGTCGATGTGCCAGACTTGCCCGGTGCCGTTCTGCCAGTCAGGGTCGCTCGCATAGAGGGTGTCGCCCGGGCCGAGGGCGATGTCGTTCGGCTGGTGCATGTTCGCTTCATGGGCGAACAACTCCACTTTGGTCGACTTCGGCCGCACGCGGAGAATGTTGTGGTTGGTGTAGTCGGCAATGTACATATTGCCGGCGCGGTCGAAGCGGATACCGTTGGCGAGGGAGCCGTTGGGCAGTTCGAGCCACACTTGGCCGTCGCCTTGCGGATTCACCTTGCCGATGGTGGGCGTGCGAGCGAAGCTGACGGCGTAGATGTTGCCGGCACGATCAACGGCGGGCCCCTCGATTTCCTTCGTAAAGCTATGGGCGGCGGTGAGGGGCTTGGCTGTCCAGAGCGGATCTACAGCGAGCAGGAGCGCGAAGAGGTACACGCTGGTATTAAAACACGTATCGGAAGCAAAATTGTAACATTCTCGCCGTGTCGTCCAAGCGGAAAAGCGAGGCGTGTTGAGTAAGTTGTAAATGTAGCCGAGCGAAAAAAACGTAACGCCTCCTCAGTTGGTTTAGAGGGGCTTCTTTTTGAGCGAGGGAGGAAGGCGCTTGGCGCGGGCCGGAGCCGGGGCCGGAGTAGCGGGAGCCTGGGCAGGCTCCGGTTCAGGCGTCGCCTCTGGCGGCGGCGCTGCGGGCTCGGGCGGCTTGGGGGGCATGCACGGTGACAGGTTGAGGGCGAAGGCGGCCAAGGTTTGCCACTGGGCGCCTTGGCGGCGCTCCAGGCGATAGGCGTTCAGTTTGCCGTCGGCCCGCAAGCGGAAATCGCCGTTGGGGACGGGCAGTTTGGCCCGCTTGGGCTGGATGGGCTTGCTGTTCACTTCGCGCAAGGTCCAACTGGAGCCGCCGGTTTGGCTTTCGTAGAACTCGAACTTGGCGCGGGGGTCGCCCGCCCGGGTACGGTCGACGATGAGACCGCCGTTATTCTTAGTTTCGAACCAAAACTGTTCGATTGACCCCACGCGGGCATCTTCGTACAAAGGCCGCCTCCGCCAGGTGCGTCCGCCGTCGTTGGTGATCAGCAGGAACGGGTCACGCGGCAATTGTTGGATGATCTGGCCCGCCACCCATCCGTTCTGAAAGTCGATGAACTGCGCCTGGTCGAGCACGGCGCTTTTGATGCGGGCATGCGGCTCCACCCAGGTTTTCCCCAGGTCCTCGCTCAGCAAGAGCACCGAAGCGAAAGTGGCCTCACGGCTATGCGTGTTGCCGGTGAGGATGATGGTGTTGCCGGCGACTTCGTGCGCGGCCAGTTCCAGGTAGACCGGGCAGGGGTCCTCGCGCGTGCAGGAGAGGCCCAGGACTTGAATCTCTTCGTCGGTACAAGCGGGAGTATCGAGCACCAGCGGCTTGCCCGCATATTCCAGTTTCAGTTGCGGAGCGGGTGCCGGAGCGGGCACGGCTTTCGGCGCCGTGTCCGGAGGGGGGGGCGGCGTGGAGGGAATCACCAACTGCGCGGCCAACGCCAAACTGAGCCAAGTCATTCGCCGAGGTTCCTCCTCCCTAGTCTATCCCCGGTCCGCACCCAATCCCCTGGCCAGGGGCAGCCGTATCCCCTCGCGACGTTGCCAATATCGCGATGGGAGGCAAGTTCCGACGCCACCTTTATGAAGGTGGAACATACTGGTAAAGTCCGTCGCCATCACGTTGCAAGAGGTGGAACTGGCATAATCCGTGTTACTTTCAAACCGAAGGAAGAACAAAGCTCTTGGAACCGAACTTAGAAGGCGTACGCCGCCACGCGGAGATGCTGCCGGATGATGCCCTGCTGGAGGTAAAGCGCGAAGACCTCACCGAAGCCGCGCAGGCCATCTACGAAGCCGAACTCAAACGCCGCGGCTTGGCTTGGCCCGAGGAAACTATCGTCGATGAAGATGCCGAGGCCGCCGAAGCCGCGGAGCACGGTGGCGGGCTAGTTTCGTTGGGCAAGTACGACTCGATAGAAGAAGGGCGCTTCGCCCGCGATCTGCTGCGTAACGAACAAATCCCCTGCTGGTTCGCGGGCGAACTGCAGGTCCGCAAGGGCGATACCGATCCGCTCGCCGCGCTCGAACTGCTCACGCCCGCCGCGTTTTTGGAGCAGGCCCAACTGTTGCTCAATTCCGAAATTTCCGACGAAGAGTTAGCCCGTCAGGCCGAAGGGGCGGCCGGCGAATACAAAGAAGAAGAAGAGGAAGCAGAAGCCGAGGGCTAGTCGCCCTCATACGGGAAACGGCGCACCGCGCGCATGCATTCGGAAAGCGCCTTGAGTAAGGAGTTACCCCAACCTACCGGCGTAAAGGGCATCGTTTTCTGATTGGTCTGCTTGTCGGCCACGGCGAAGAAGACCATCGCCGGATCTTCGGGAGTGACATACTCCTTCACGCTGATGATGAACTCCACATCCCGGTCGCCCACCTTCTGCACGATCGAAAAATAATGGACTTGGGCAAATCGCTCCGCCTTGTCGGCGTGCGCAAACTTCCATTCGGTCAAAAGACTGCCTCCTGTAGGAAAAGATCACAGAAGGCAAAGTATAGCGCAGGTGCGGCGGCCTTAGTCTTCCCAGGCGTCTTCCGCTTCGCTCACGCGCGGGTTTCCGGGCATCGCGAAGTAACTTACCAGTTGCGGACGCAGCGGGGTGACTTTCGCCACCGAAACCGAGCCATCGAGGGTCCGGGTGAGCGACAGCGACCAGCGGAACAGCCGCACCGCGCTCGATCCGTCCACGGCCAAGCCAAACGCGCCGCCCTTCCAACCGCGCGCCACCGTCGTATCCTTCGGCGGCCAGGTCCCCAGCACTTCGCGATTGTGATAGAGCGTGTAGAATCCGTCCTGCTTACTCACGCCAATATCGTGCAGCGTGGTGGACGCGCTCACTGGTTTGCGCGGATAAGTTTTCAGCGTCGTTTCTACACCGCTCGGGGTCTTTTCAAAGTAAGTCGCTTGTAAACTCCCGCGGAAGTCGTTATCGAGCCGAAAGCCACGATAGGCCTTGCCGTCCGGACGCGCGTCGGCCACCAGCCGAATCGATTGGCCCGCGAAGACCGCCCGGTACTGGGCGATGCCTCGCTCAATCCGGCCCGCCTCCGGCAGAGTCGACCGTAAGAACGAAACGCCCACCGGCCGCAGAAACTGTCCCGCGCTTTCGAACTGCGACGGCAGGCCACCCGGGCGGCGCCAATGGTCCAACGCCTCTGATTCCCCAGCGAATACATACTCTTTCCAATTCGCCGGCGCCATCGCCCAGTCCCACGGCAACGAGATATCGCGCCCCAACGTGGCATAAGTGGCCGCTTCGCGCAGATCCCAAACTCCCTGCGGGCCGAAGCGGAAGTAAGTCAGAAAATAGAGTCCCATCACCAGCATCGCGACTGCCGCCATCAGCAGCCGCGGCGGTATCTGGTGGCTGGAGGGAGGCACTAATTTCGCCCGAGGCTCGTCTAGTTGGTCGATCGGCTTCGAGTAATCCACATACTGCCGCTCAGTGCGTTCGATCGCCTCTTGCACCTTGCCTTCGAACTCTTCCGGCGTCGTCTCCCTTAGGCTGGTCCGCCGGATACTCTGATACATCTGCGGCACCTGACACGGGCCTACTTCCAGAAATATAATGCGGCCATCCTCATCCCGTTCGAAGGCGTGCCACATTGCCTTCAACTCATCGGAGCAATGGGCGGAGTGAAAGTAACCAGGGGACAACACACAAATCATCCGGTGGGACCGGGTGAGCGCGTCTTGGATCTCCCGGAGAAACTTCCCCGATCCTCCGCCGCCCGAGAAAAACCAAGTGCTCTTCCCCATGCCGCGCACAATTTCATCAATCCGCGCAGCTTGCGCCTCTTGCGCCGAGTAATAACTGATAAAGAAATCCCCCCACTCGGGCGGGTTGTGAGTTACCGGTTCGGCATCTTCCAACTGCGTTCCCGGGTCCCGAAGCCCCAGAGTTCCTAAGCCTTCGCTACTGCACTTATGGCAGAGGCCGCGATCTAATACCGATAGGGTCGGCTGATAGCGCTGGCCGCACTTTTCACACATGTTCATAAGGCAATAACTCTCGATATCCTATCGGCGGGAAGGGGGATATTGCTTAGAGCTATCGGTACTATGGAGCTGAAGTAAATCGCCGGAAGAAGCTCGACTCTTTCCAGCGCGGCCGCGCCGCTTCGTTCGCCGTTTCTTCGATGGCCGCCTGCAGAATGCGGGTAAATCGCACGGCCTCTTCGTGTTCCACGGGTTGGCCGAGGTTGTCTTTGACGCCGTGGTAGCGGTCGCGGGTCCAATCTTTCATGATCTGGTCTTCGGGCGTGCCGGGTGCGGCGTCAAACTTAAAGGCCAAGGACGGCACGCCGTTGCGGATGAAGCTGTACTGGTCACTGCGGGTGAATCGCCGCCGCAGGGGCTCCCGATCCGCGACCACGGGAATCCCCTGGGCCGCGGCGGCCTTGCGGAAGCGGTCGCCGAGGTCGCTTTCGTCGAGGCCCAGCACAATAATTCCCTTAAGCGGCACCAGGGGCAGAAACATGTCCATATTGAAGTCGGCGACCAGGTTCGCCTTGGGCACCGGCGGACGATTGGCGAAGTATTTCGACCCCAAGAGCCCGTTCTCCTCGCCCGTCACGGCCAAAACGATTACGCTCCGTTTCGTTTTCTTCCCTTTCAGGTCCTTGGCGATCTCAATTAACGACGCGACCCCCGACGCATTGTCCATGGCGCCGTTGAAGCCCTTGCCCAAATGATCGAGATGCGCCGAGAGCACGACATACTCTTTTTGCAACTGCGCGTCGGACCCCTTCTTCAACCCGGCCACGTTCTGCGACCCAATGGTGGACTCAGCAAAGACGGCCTTCGCCCGCAGTTTCGCCGGCAACGGAAACTGCGGCAGAGCCTGGTCAGCGTCCATCTTCGCGAGTAACTCGGCCACCGTGTGTCCGCTGCCGGCGAGTAACTTCTCCGCGCCGGCCGGGCTGAGAGTAAGCGACACGCGATTACCATTACCCTCCTGCAATTCGGGCACGGTCAGTTGCAAGGTAGGCCGATCGCGCATGGCGGCGGCACGCTCCCAGGGAATGTCGCTGTTGCGGGGGTTGGCAAAGGTGATGGTGCCGATCGCCCCGGCCTTCCGCAGCGCCTCCCAGCGTTCGCTGCCTTGGGCATGGGCGGCCAGAGCGCCGGGAATTCGCTTCGGCGCCCCGGAGACGAGGAACGCGACTTTGCCCTTCAGGTCGACATTAGCCAAGTCATCGTGACCCGCTTCGGGCAAGTGCAACCCATAGCCGATGAACACGATGCCAGCCTCGATAATGGCGCCCGAAGTGCCTACCTTGGCCATAATGAGGTCCGCGCCAAAGTCGAGCCGCCGGGCGCCGCTTTTGCTGACTAAGTCGACCAGGCTGTCTTTCTCCACCAGGGTTCGGGACCGAAACTCCACCGGCTGGAGAAAGCCGCCGGGCAGCATCGGTTCGAGGCCCGCGGCGCGAAACTGCTGGGCGATGTAGTCCGCCGCTCGCTTGTGGCCGGGCGAACCCGAGGCGCGCCCCTCCTGCCGGTCATCGGCCAAAAACTCGATATGCGCCCACCAAGCGGCGGCCCCTGGGGATAGCTTGTGTTCAGCCAAGGCCGCTAGGGCCAGTGAGAGTACCAAGAGAGTTCTTTTGATAGGCATCAAATCCCAATGTAGCAAGCCTCTTAGTTGGGGCGGGATGGGACCCTCATTGCAGTTGGCCGTCGGCACGGACGAAGCCCTCTGGAAGCCCATTCGCCGGCCGGGCTTTGAGGCCAAGCTCGCGCATTGCCTGCGGTAACACTGCGCGAGCCCGCACAATAAAGCGTTGCGGTGCCGGGCCGACGAAGCGGAAGGGAAAGCAAGTCACCAGCGTTAGGTAGTCCTCACGGGTGGCCGCCAACACGGCTAACTCGTCCGGTTCCACAATTCGGGTTTCTTGCACCTGGTAGTGGCGATCGCCCGCCGCTGTCGACAGCGTCACCTCGTCCCCGACGTGCACATCCTGCAGTTCGCGGAAAAACGTGTCTCGATGGCCTGCGATGCCGACGTTACCGTGCTGCCCAGGCTGCGCGGTGCCGGGAATCCAGCCGAGCCCTTCCGCGAGCGCCTGATCACTCGCCCCGTGCCGGACGATCACTTCGAAATGCAACCGGTCGATCTTGAGAATTCCCAAGCCGGTATGTCCAGCCACCGGCGGGGTGAGACTCACCTCAAGCGGCGCCGCCCACTGGCGGGTCAACTCTTTACGGTCAGCATCTTCGCGATACTGGCCTAGGAACCATTCACTGCCCGCGGCCAGTAGGAGCAAGGCGCCCGCGAAGGCGACCACCAGTGACAGGGTGGCGCGAATGCGCAGTTTCATTCTCATTTGGCTTCTCCTTGATCAAGAACGATTCTCGGGGCTCAAGACGGTCAACACTTGTTAGTTAAAGGTCCGGACCGAAAGGAGCCTGGTCTATCGCCCAGGCTCCGAATCCGCATCAGCTGATCAAGTTGCAGCGGTCCACGGACTGTTTATCGGGTTTGACGGACGCGTACCATTCCGGCCAAGCCAATGAGGGAGAGGCCCACCAAGGCTAAGGTCGGGATGTTGGTGGCGGTTTGCGGCAGCTGCTGGTCCATCGGCGCGGGATCAGGTGACGGGGCAACCACGGGAGGATCAGCGGCGCGATTCTGAGCCATCAACACTGGCGACGGCGCAGGAGCGGGGTCTGGGGCGGGTGTTGGGGCAGCCGCAGGCTCGACGGACGGCGCTGGCTTGGCGAACGGCGCTTGGTTGTTTTCCGCGGCAGCGGCGGTGCCAACGTGAGCCGGGGTCGGTTCGGCGGTGGCCATCAACTTCGCATCGCTGGGTGCATCGTAAACCTGAGCCGTCTTAAAGGTGTCTGCCGAATTCTCGCCCTTATCGGGACCGTCGTAGTACATCACCTTGGCGTTATTCACGCGCGACAATTCCGCAGCCATGGCCTTCGGATAGGCGAACTCCTGCCCGAAGCTATCGCCCGGATAGAACCACGCGCGCAGCGCCGGGGGCATGCCCGCCGGAGTCTCCCAATACTTCAGGACTGTGTCGCCCGTCGGTTGTAAGCGGCTATTCGGTATCGCCAGCAGGATAGCTTCGAGGTGCGATTGATCTTCGTTGTAGATCATCACAATATGACGGTCGGAAGCCGAGTCCATCAGTTTCATCACGTATTTCCCGGGCGGTAATTGCTTGCCGGGAATCATGATGGTCTCTTTAACGTCGAGTTTAGTGAGTTTGTCCCAGGGCCCGGCGGAGAGCGGCGTTAAGGCCAAGCTCATCACGGCGGTGAATAAAAGAAATTGGTGGCGCATTTTTGTTTTCTCCTCAAGATCCGATTCGTTAGGAGTCTTGATACTTCAGGAGAGAAGCAAGAAGAGGGCCAAACTCGGGTACCTGATTCGAATCAACAGTCTGCGCTCTACAACGGAACTGGGCGGCAGGAATTGCCGCAAGAAATCGGCAAGAACTTACTTGGCCTACCGACCGTCGCTACTCGCCAATCGGCTCAGGTTGTCCTCCACTCGCAGCCGCGACACCGCTGCCTTCGGTCCGGCTTCGAGGGCCGCCCGCCGGCCGGACCGACCCTGGAAGCGCCACTGGACTGCCCCGCCAGCCCGTTACTCGGCTTCTTCGCGGAACTTGAACAGCCCGAACGGGGTCGGCAGGGCCCGGCGGACGGGGGCGGGATACGGCACGTTTTCGCCCTTGATGCTGTGCCAGAGGATGCGGTTGAGGGCATCTTCGTCGACGCGGTCGTATTCGCGGAAGTCCATGCGGGCGCTTTCAGTGGCGCCGTAGCCTTGGGCCGGATTCTTTGACAAGAGGTCGATCGTGGCGGGCATGGCGGTGAAGGTGGAGAGGTCCGCCTTGGCCATAAAGCTATTCACCATGGGCGGGGCGGCGGCGTCATGTTGGGTCATGGGCGGCAGGCCGAGGAGTAACTCGATGGTGCGTAACATCGACACCGTCGAATACATTGAGCTATCCACTACTTTGCGCTTCACATAGGGGCTAATGACTAAGCCGGGGGTGCGGTGCGAGTCGACGTGATCGGGGCCGTTTTGCGCGTCGTCTTCAATGATGAAGATAGCGAACTTACTCCAGGCCTTGCTCTTGGTGATGGCTTCGACGATCTTACCCACGGCCACGTCGTTCGAGGCGACCTGGGCCTTGGGGGTGTAGGCCCCCGGCGCCGTGCCGCTGGTGTGGTTCTCGCCCAACCCCATCATCATGAAGTTCGGCACGGTGCCCGCCGCATCCATCTCCTGGAACTCTTTCACGAAGCGGTCAGCGCGGTCGGTATCGCGGGCGCGGAGCGTGCCGTCGGCGGCGGCGCGGTCAAACATGGCGCTGCGGATGGGGGCCACGCCGCGGCGATTGCCCATGCCGAAGGTCTTGGTCTTCAGGCCCTTTTGCACGGCGAGTTCCCAGATATAGGGCGTGGACTGGTCGGCAATGCCGCCGCTGACGTTGACGCGGCCGTGGCGCGAGTAACTCAAGGTCCAGGCGCGTTGCGTAAATTCATTTACGTAAGCGGAGGTGGTCCAGGGTTGGCCATCCTGCGAAACTTCGCCGCTGCAATAAAGGTTATCGAGTAAGACGAATTGCTCGGCCAAGGCGTGTTGATTCGGAGTAACATCGCGGCCGAAGAGCGTCAAGCTCGGGTCGCCATTACCTTGCTTCAAGTCGCCGAAGACTTGGTCGTAAGTGCGAT
>JBBQQS010000136.1:0-11026 GCA_038215525.1 Bryobacterales bacterium | reverse complement strand
GTCCATCGCGGTGGTGCATTATGCGGCCAGCGCGGCTTGCGAATTGGCCGTGCGGCCCTTCATTGCCGGACGTGGTTATCATCAACTCGGGGCGGGACGTCCGGAGGGTCTGCACCTGCACGCTTGGCACGGAGAATTCGCGGCGGACCCCGGCTGGTGGCGGAACTTTGAGTACTCCATTGAGCAGGAGCGCGGTTTCGACTTCCGCGAGGACCTCCACACGCCTGGCCGATACAACTACCAGATTTCGGCGAACCAGCCCGTCGCCCTGGTGGCGACCTTAGAGCCTGACTTGGCGCTGGACGTCGAAAACTGGCGGTCAGGCCGCTACCGCCGTGGCCGGGATGCGGCGGCCAACTTCCACGCCCAACGAGGCGATGGGAAGCCGACCTTGATCGCCGGCTATCCGTGGTTCACCGACTGGGGCCGCGACACAATGATCGCGTTGCCCGGCTTGTTGATCGCCCGCGGCGAACTGGAGCAGGCGCGCGCCATCATCGATGCGTTTCTTACCCACTTACACCAGGGTTTGATTCCGAATCGATTTCCGGACACCGGCGAGACGCCGGAATACAATTCCGTCGATGCGACTTTATGGCTGATCGTCGCCATCGCGGAGTTACAGGTGGCGGGAGGAAATACTCAGGACTTACGTCCGGCCATCGAAGAAATTATCGCCTGGTTCCGGCGTGGGACTTTTTTTGGCATTCAAGTCGATCCCAGCGATGGCCTGCTAGCCGCCGGTGACCGGACCACGAACCTCACTTGGATGGACGCTCGCGTCGACGGGCGGCCCATCACGCCGCGATACGGCAAGGCGGTGGAGATTAACGCGCTCTGGCTCAACGCGTTGGCTTATCTCGGCGATCCGGCAGTGGAAGCCTCCACGGCGGCCTTCGAGCGAAGCTTTTGGAATGGCCGCTATTTGTCAGATGTAGTAGGGGATGATCGGCTGCGGCCGAATCAATTATTTGCGCTATCGCTGCCCTATTTGTGTGTAAGTCCCGAACAAGGTAAAGCAATGCTTGAGATTATCGAGTCTGAGTTACTAACTCCCGTGGGTTTACGGACGCTGGCCCCGCAAGATCCGGAGTATCGGGGCCGCTATACGGGTGGCCCGGCCGAGCGGGACTCGGCTTATCACCAAGGAACCGTCTGGCCCTGGCTTTTAGGACCTTATTTGACTGCCTGCCTGAGGTTGCGACCCGATCGCCGCGCCGAGGTGGAGGCGAAGGTGAAGCGTTGGCGCGAGGAGACCGAAGCGGGTTGCCTGGGCCATATCGCCGAGATCTACGACGGCGACCCGCCGCATCGGCCCGTCGGCGCGCCGGCCCAGGCCTGGAGCCTGGCCGAACTTCTTCGCGTCGAATGGCAATTATCGCGATAGAATCGGGCCATGCGATTTGGCATCAACACTATGCTGTGGACGGCGAACTTCACCGTCGCTGACCTTCCCATTCTGGACAAAGCGAAGGGCTGGGGCTACGACGGAGTCGAGATTCTGCTGATCGATCCCCAAGCCTTTCCCTCGGCGGCCCTTTACCAGGCCTGCATGTCGAAAGGACTGGGACTAACTGCGGTCGGCATCGCGTCGCTCGAGAATAATCCGCTCAACCCGGACCCCGGCGTGCGGCGTCACACACTTGACTATTTCCGCGCCTGCATCAAAGCCCTGGCCGAGGCCGGAGGCGAGATTCTGGCGGGGCCGATGTACGCGCCGCTCGGTCATTTCACCGGCGTGCGCCGGACGGCCGACGAGTGGAAGCGGTCGGTGGAATTCTTCCAGGAACTCGCGCCCACTCTCGATGCCCATCGCATTACGCTCGCGCTTGAGCCCCTGAATCGTTTTGAGACTTACTTCCTGAATACCGCCGCCGATGCGCTCGCCTTCTGCCAGGAGATCAACCACCCGCGCGTGGGCATCCTCTTCGACACCTTCCACTCGAACATCGAAGAGAAGAGCATCCCCGATGGCTATCGCACGGTGGGGCCCTTGCTGAAGCACGTGCATGCCTGCGAGAATGACCGCGGCACGCCCGGCACCGGCCACGTCGATTGGACCGGCGTCTTCCAGGCTCTGCACGATGTCAACTACGATGGCTGGCTCACCATTGAGAGCTTCGGCTCGGCTCTGAAAGAGATTTCGGCGGCGGCCCGCATCTGGCGCGACCTCGAGAAAGACATGGACACCCTGGCGGCCGATGGCATCCGGTTCCTCAAATCGAGCTTTAACTAAATTCTTGCCGAGCGCGCAACTTTGCCCTTTAATTGGCCTTTAACCGAACATAGGAGGCATAAAAGCCATGATCAAAATCGCACTCTTTGCCGCTGTTTTGTCGCTCGGCCTGCACGCGCAGACCGTCGCCAAGCGCGAGGTGAATCAACAGGCCCGCATCAACGAAGGGGTTCGTTCGGGCACCCTCACGAAGGCTGAGGCCGCCCGGCTCAACGCCCAACAGGCGGCCCTGCGCAAGGAGGTCCGGCGGGACCGGATCGACGGCGGCGGACTATCCACTGCCGAACGCGCCCAGATCAACCGCCAGCAGAATCGGCAAAGCACTAAGATCGTGCGCCAAAAGGCCGATGGGCAGACTCGACCGTAGCCCCCGCCGGCAAAAGTCCGGCGGGCTTCGGCGCGTTTAGTCTACAAAGCCGCGCCACGTGCGGCCGCGGTCGTCGCGCAGCGTGATGCCGAAATTGTCGCCGACGCCGGTGGCGTAGTGGCCTTCGGAATCGCGAAAGCGATAACGAATGCTCTCGTCGTATTGAAGTTCCGCCGCACCGCACCATTCATTGCCGAACTCGTCGCGCAACCGGATGAAGTCGCCGTCGCCGAAGCCACTCAGAACTCCGCCGCCCTGGCCATTCTCCAGCCGAAACTGCCCACCGCGAATCAAGGTCCGTTTCCGTTTGCGAATCACCATACCTCCGATCATGCGCGGCTTAGTGCCAAAGTTCCATCGGCCATAGCCCTAGTGGCGCACCGGGATCAGCCTTAGGTGATAGAATCTGGCGAACATGAGTAGACCGTTCGCAGCCTTGGTACTATTTCCTCTCCTCGCCAATGCGCAGACTTGGGAGCACTATGGCGGCAACCCGTCCGGCCACAAGTACTCGCCCCTCACCCAAATTCATCGCGGCAATGTGCAGCGCCTCCGAGTCGCCTGGACCTTCCATACCGGCGACGTGAGCGACGGTCAGCACGAATGGCCCTTTCGCAGCGCTTTCGAGGCCACACCACTTCATGTCGCCGGCACCCTCTATTTCCCGACGCCTTTCAATCGC
Organism: Bryobacterales bacterium; assembly: GCA_038215525.1. GTDB lineage: Bacteria > Acidobacteriota > Terriglobia > Bryobacterales > Bryobacteraceae > JALHNI01. The sequence continues at coordinate 7,741 of JBBQQS010000136.1, read as the reverse complement.
GTGATCGCCCTGGAACCCGAAACCGGCCGCCAGCTTTGGGCTTTCGACCCCCAACTCGACAAGAAGCGGGGCTACAACCTGCTTACCCACCGCGGCGTAGCCCATTGGACCGATGGCCGGACCGATGGCCGGACCGATGGCCAGCAGCGCCGGATCCTGTACGGTACCCAGGACGGCCGCCTCTTCTCGCTCGATGCCACCACCGGCCGTCCGGACCCTGCCTTTGGCACCGCCGGCGTCGTCGACCTGCGCGTCGGCATGGCCGATGGCTTTGACGGACGCGCCTACGGCATGACTTCTCCGCCCACGGTCTTCGAGAACCTCGTGATCTGCGGCTCCTGGGTTAGCGACGGCGAGCCGCGCGGGCCCAGTGGCGACATCCGCGCCTTCGATGTCCGCACGGGGAAGCTCGTTTGGCGCTTCGCCACTGCTGACCCCGCCAGTTTCGCCGGCGACAGCGCCCGCCAACGCGGTGGCTTAAACATGTGGTCGATGGCCAGCGTCGACCCGGCGCGCGGGCTCATCTTTGTCCCCCTCACCTCGCCCTCGCCCGATCTCTATGGCGGCGATCGCCACGGGGCTAATCTCTACGGCGATTCCGTCGTCGCGATTGACGTCCGCACCGGTCGCCGCCGTTGGCACTTTCAGACGTTGCATCACAACATCTGGGACTATGACCTTCCGGCGCAGCCCTTGCTCGTTACTGTCACCCGGCAAGGCAAGAAGGTGGACGCCGTGGCCCAGATCACCAAGACCGGCTTCGTCTTTCTGCTCGACCGCGAGACGGGTAAGCCCTTGTTTGACGTCCGCGAAACCCCCGTGCCGCCCAGCCGCATCCCGGGCGAGGCCGCCTGGCCCACGCAGCCGATCCCCGCGCTGCCACCGCCTTTCGCCCGCCAGTCGATGCGGCGGGATGAATTGCGCCCCACCGCCCCTTGTCATGAGATCGCCAAGGACGCGGTCTTCGGCTCGCTCTACACGCCCATCGGGCCCGAACGGACGATCCTCTTCCCTGGCACCAACGGCGGCGCCAATTGGGGCGGCGCCTCTTATGACCCGCGCACGCAAACCGTCTACGTCAACTCGATGGACGCCGGCATGACCTTCCAGCTTCTGCCGCGCCCGTCCGACGCCTCTTCACCCTTCCGTGCGCAAGGCGCCAAGACCAACAGCGGTCGCTTCTGGGACAATCAACTGCACCCCTGCCAGGTGCCGCCCTGGGGCCACCTGACCGCCATCGACCTCAACACCGGCCGCTTCCGCTGGCGCAGCGTCCTGGGCACCACGAGCCTCGGTGCCACCGGCGCGCCCAACCTGGGAGGCTCCCTCATCACTGCCGGCGGCGTCCTGTTCATTGGCGCCACCAATGACGACCGCTTCCGCGCCTTCGATCCCAAAACGGGCCGCGAGATCTGGACCGTCACCCTTCCCGCCAGCGCCTTCGCCTCGCCGATGACCTTTTGGAGTGCGAAGACCCGGAAGCAATACGTGGTGATCGCCGCTGGTGGGGGGAACAAATACTCGACCAAGTTTTCAGATTCGTTGCTGGCCTACGCATTGCCCTAAATTCCGCATCATGATGAGGAATGACCATCACCGTCAAACCCGAAATGCAAGCGCTCACCCAGAAACGGCTTTAGTGTCGATGACTTGGCTCTAGCATATCGCTAGCCTGCCGCGTAAGCGGCGGGTCACAGAGGACAATCGCAACTTCAGTATATTCTGCAAGGAAATTCAGCCAATGTGACCCACCGCTCCAGGCCCTCGACAAAAGCAGGAAACGCTGGAGTTTCTTTGGCACATGTGACCCATCGCTTGAACGACGGGCTAGCATGGCAGGCTGCATCAGAAGAAAGAAGTCGGAGCGCTAAACCTACTTCTTGATCTCGCACTGCGGCAACGCCGCGCGCAGTTTCGTGACTCCGGCTTCGCTCAGCGCCGTGCCTTCGACGTCCAGCCAAGTAAGCTGCTTCAGCCGGCTGAGTGCCTCGATAGCAGAATCATCCACCTTGGCGCACTTCCATAGCGACAGTGACTTCAACTGCGCGGGCAAGCTTGCCAGGCCGCGGCCGGTAAGGTTGGTCTGCGCCAGATCGAGCCTCACGAGGGCGGTCAGCTTAGAGAATTCGCCGGCTGAGACGTCGCTGATTTTGCTGGCGCGGAGGTTCAGGCTGGTGAGTTTCGGCAACAGGCCGATGGTCTCCATGCCACGGTCCGTGATGCTGGCGAACCACATGCCTGAGTCAGTCCGCTGCGAGCCGCTCACGTCGAGCGACTCGAGCCCCGGCACCAAGCGCAGGGCGTTCAAGCCAACATCGGTGAGCTTGTTGCCGCCCACCGCCGCGTGCTTCAACCGGGGAATGGACACCAGCGGATCGAAGCCATTGTCGGTGAAGAATGAATAGCCCACGTCAATCCATTCGAGCGTCGGGTGGCCGGCCAACTGAGCGACGCCCAGGTCAGTGATTTTGGTGCCGCGCATGTTCAGTTTCTTAAGCTTCTTCCAGGCTTTGACGACGGTGGGAACGCCGTCGCCCACTTGCTCGGCGTAGTAGAGATTCAGTTCCTCAATCGCCGGTGCGGACTTGAGCGCTTGGAAACCAATATCGGTAATCAGAGTGTGCGAAAGGTCCAGTGACTTCAGGGTGGGAAGGGAAGCGATGGCCTTGAGGTCGGCGTCACCGATCCAGGTGGCGCGCAGATCGAGCGCGACGATGTCGCCTTGCGGTCCGCGCGTTGCGGTGCCGCCCAGCCGGGAGATCCAATCTCCGTCCACGCTCAGATGGGCGAGTAAGATCAACGCCAGCATCTAGCTTTTCCTCCGCGTGGGCAGGGCGCTTTCGCGATCGTAGGTGACGGTGCAATTGGGCAGGGATTGTTTGATGAGGGCCACGCCGGGGTCCGTCACGAGGGTATGGTACAGGTTCAAAGACTTCAGTGAGATCATCTTGGCCAACACGGCCGCACCGGCATCGGTGATATTGCCGGTATCGAGGCTTAGCACTTCGACAGGGGGTAAGGCGCTCAGCGCGGCGTCGGTGACGCCGGTGTAGTCTAGGTTCAGAAAACGCAACTGCGTCAGGCCGGTGAGCGCGGCCAGGCCCTTGTCGGTCACCCGGGTTTTCACCGCCTCGAGCCGCTTCAGGTTCTTCAGCTTTGCAAGTTCGACGAAGCTCTTGTCAGTGAAGCGGCCATAGTTGATGACGAGGTTTTCGAGACTGGTAAGCTGCGCGACCGCGGCTAGGCCCAGGTCACTCAGGTCGGTCGAGGTGAGGTCGAGCGAGGTGAGGTTGGTGAGGTTGCGCAGCGGGCCCAGGCCAGCGTCCGAAGGATCCGTATAGGCGATTCGGAGCGTCCGCAATCCCGACAATTGGCTGATCGCCATGATGCCTTCGTCATTCACCTGCGTGTTCGATAGCTCAAGGTGCTCCACTTGCTTCAGTTGGCTCAACCCCTTGCCGAGTACGGGGGTGTGGTTCAGGGTGAGATGGCGCAAGCGCGACAGGGCGGCGAGCTGGACGATGCCGGTGTCAGTGAGCAAAGTATGGTTCAGTTCCAGGTGCTCCACGGTGGCTAACTTCGCTAACGCGGCGGCGCCCAAGTCACCGAGTTCGGTGGAGTTTAAGATCAGCTTGCGGGTCTTCTTGAGCGGACTCAAGTAAGTCAACTGCGCATCGGTAATGGGCGTCGAGGTCAGGTCCACCACGTCGCCTTCGGCGCGCCCGCCCATTTTGGTGATCCAGGCGATCACCGCGGCTTCAGTGGTATTGATCGGCCGGCTGGTACGCAGGCTGGTATCGCGCCGGGGCGCCGTATCTAGAAACACCACGCGGCATTCGGGCCGTGCGTCGCGCAGCGAATCAATGCCGGCGCGGGAGACCTTGGAGTAACGCACATCGAGGTCGCGCAGGTTCTTGAGCGCGGCCAGTTTCACTAACCCGGCATTGGTAATCGGCGAGCGGTAGAGGTTCAGTTCTTCGAGTTTTGGCAATCCCGCCAGGATCGCGGCGCCTTCGTCGCTTACTGAAGCGCCGAGTAGGTTCAGGCGGCGCAAATTGGTCAGCTTGGCCAAATGCTTCACCCCGAGGTCGGTAATTCGGGCTCCGGCGAGGTCCAGTTCTTCGAGGCCCGTGAGGTCTGCGAGATAGGCCAAGCCCTTGTCCGTCAGCAGGACGTCGCGCGCGGAGAAAGTCCTGAGTTTTTTCAGGCCGGCCAAGCTCTCGGCGCCCGCGTCGTCCAATTGCGTATAACTCATTTCGAGCCGCTCGAGATTCACAAAAGGTGCGAGGCCAGGCCCTTTTACCTTGGTTTGGGTCAGCCGCATTTCGCGTAGCGAAGTGACGTTGGCAAACTCGAGCAAGCCTTTATCTCGCACATTCGTATCAAAGAGAAAATGCAGGCTGAAATCGAGTCTCTCGAGCTTCGTCAGCTTGGCCAGGGCCTTGAATTCGTGGTTGGCATCGAGCCGGTCGCCGGCGCCGGTGGTGAAGATCGGCGAGGGTAACTGTAACTCGCGCAGTTCCGTGACGGTGGCCAGTTTTGAAAGTTCGGTGGAAGGGACCGTGGTACCCACCAAGTCAATGGCGGCGAGGCGGAAGGGCGTGCGCGGTAAAGCGTCCAGGTCGCTTACCGTGGCCGCGCTGCCAGCAATTCTCACGCGTCCACTGGCCCGCAGTACCCATTCGGCCACCGCGCGGTCGTCCGTTTCCTGGGTCCACGCGAGGCAAGGCAGTAAAAGGAGGATGAGTCGCTGCACAAGACTATGTTATCGAAACGGAAGCTACGGCAGCGCGAAGGCGATGTAACTGCCGCCGGAAGACTTGGGGCCGGCTTTGCCACCGCCCGCGGCGATGACGATGTATTGTTTGCCATTCACCTGATAGATGCTCGGCGTGGCGTTGCCGGCGGCGGGCAGCGTGGTCTCCCAGAGGAGTTTGCCGGTGAGTTTGTCAAAGGCGTGGAACTTCTTGTCGTAGTTGGTGGCGCCGATAAAGAGCAGTCCACTGGCGGTAATCACTGGGCCGCCGTAATTCTCGGTGCCGGTGTTTTTCATCCCGGCGGCGGCGAGTTCCGGATACTCGCCGAAGGGAATGCTCCAGGCGATACGGCCCTTATTGAGGTCGATCGCGTTCAGCGTGCCCCAGGGAGGGGAAATGGCGGGATAGCCATCCGGATCGAGGAATTTGTTGTAACCATCGTGGGTATACTTTTGCTCGATGGGATTGGGTTGGTCATTCGTAGCGGCGACGCTTTCGTCGACGCCGGTAAGCACGAAGCGCGCGATGGCGGAGTTGGCGGGGCCGGAAAGATTCGCGAAGCCCGGCATACGGCCGCGGCCCTCCCGGATGAGTGCCTGTAACTCTCCCGTGGTGTAACTATCGCCAGTTTTGACTAAAGACGGGAATTCCGGCGGCGCGCCGGCCAAATCCGCACGATGGCAACTGGCACAGTTGCTTTGGTAAAGCTGACGGCCACTCGGGGCGGCGCTGGTGTTGCGCTCCACCAAACGCAGGATCCAGGCCATCTCATTGGCATTGGCGTAGAGCAGGCCGGTGCCGGCGTCAAAGGCCGCGCCGCCCCATTCGCCGCCGCCGTCGAAGCCGGGGAATATGATGGTGCCTTCTTTGCTCGGCGGTTCAAACTGACCATTGGAGCGAATCTGCTTGAAGCGCTGCGCAGCGGCCGCATGGGCATCGGGGGTGCGGCGGGTAAGCGTGTCCGCGGTGAGGCGTTGACGGGCGAAGGGCGGGGGTGAAGTGGGCAAGGGTTGGGTAGGCGAAAGCACTTCGCCATCGACGCCGTTGGTGGGCACCTTCACGTCGACGATGGGGAACAGCGGCTTCCCTGTGGCGCGATCAAAGACGAAGACATGGCCGGACTTGGTGATCTGCGCCACCCCGTCCACCGGCTTGCCGTCGCGCTTTACGGTGACCAAGTTCGGCGGCGCGGGGAAGTCGCGATCCCAGACGTCGTGCTTGACGGCTTGGAAGTGCCAGACCTTCTTACCGGTGGCCGCATCGAGCGCCAGCACCGTGTTGGCGTAAAGATTGTCCCCGGCCCGGTTTTTGCCGTAGAAGTCGAAGGCGGCCGAGCCGGTGCCGGCGAAGACCAGGCCGCGTTTCGTGTCCACCGTCATGCCAGCCCAGTTATTGGCCCCGCCACTATACTGGTAAGCGTCTTTGGGCCAAGTCTCGTAGCCAGGCTCGCCGGGCTGAGGAATCGTGTGGAACACCCAACGGACCTGGCCCGTGCGCGTATCGAAGGCGCGGATGTGGCCGGGGGCGGAGGGTAGGCCTTCGCTCACCAGGACGCTCATGATCAGCAAATCTTTGTACAAGGCGCCGGGCGTCGTCGAGGTGATGGTAACTTCGCGCGCCGGCCGGCCTAGACCTTCGCGAAGGTCCACCTTGCCTTTGACGCCGAAGCTGGGGATGGGCTGGCCGGTGTCGGCGTTTAGCGCGTAGAGCCAATGCCGGGCGGTGACGAAGATCCGGCGATCGGCGCCTTCGGCCCAGTAGGTCACCCCGCGGGCGCGGGCCTTGCCGATCTTCTCGCGGGCGTCGTGCGGATCAAACCGCCACTTCTCTTTACCCGTGGCGGCATCGACGGCGACGATGCGAAGCTTGGGCGTGGTCGCATACATTATGCCCCCCACGATCAGCGGATGGCATTGCATCTCTGAGCCCGGAAAAGCGTCACCGGTATCGTAGGTCCAGGCGACGCGGAGATGCTTGACGTTGCCTTTGGTGATCTGCTTGAGCGGCGAGTAACGGTCGTTGTTGGGCGAGCCACCATAGTGGGCCCAATCGGTATTCTGCGCGGCTAGCGCGAACGAAAAGAGGATAGCAAAGATGGCTCGCATGCAAAGAGCATGATATCGCCTTACTCGAGGTTCAGCACTTTCATCAGCGAACCGGTCTCGGCCTGAATCTTCTTTTGGAGCATCATCAAGGCGTTGATCAGTTGCTCCGGACGGGGCGGGCAGCCGGGCACATAGACGTCCACCGGAATCACTTGATTGACGGGAATGAGTGCGTAATTGCTGAAGACGCCCGTGGACGTGGCACACGCGCCCATCGAGATCACCCACTTGGGCTCCGGCATTTGCTGATAGAGGTGGCGCACAATGGGGGCCATCTTATTCGAGACGCGACCGGCCACCACCATCAGATCCGATTGGCGTGGCGAACCGCGGAAGACTTCGGCCCCGAAACGCGCGGCGTCGTAACGCGAGGCGTTCATGGACATCATCTCGATGGCGCAACAGGCTAAGCCGAAAGACATGGGCCAGATGGAGTTCTTGCGAGCCCAGTTGATGGCCGAGTCGACGGTGGTAGTGATAATGCCTTCGCCAGGATCGGCGCCGATGCCGGCTTGGTCAATGCGGGCGAAAAGGTCTTCCGGTCCGGGGCCGAGTTCAATGCGGTTTTCCATATGCATCCCTTATGGTCCCATGAATTGGGATGAGAGAGATAAACTTGAGGCTTGCGAGAAATAACCCGATTTCAACCGGCCGCCACCCTGGAAGCGGCGCTCACGCGTGCGGCGAAGGGGCATGGGATTGAGCCCGAATATATCGACAACTGGGGCGAAAGCCATCGGACGAGCACAGAGGTGCAGCAAGGTATCTTACAGTCTTTAGGACTGGATGCTACGTCGCTTACCGCGCTAAACGCGGCCGAAGAAACCAGGCTCTGGCAGCATTGGACCCGGCTGGTCGAGCCCACTCGCGTGGTGGGGC
>JBBQQS010000135.1:0-11026 GCA_038215525.1 Bryobacterales bacterium | reverse complement strand
GGCGAAGTCATTGCCGCTATTTAAGCTTATTTCCCCACTGAAGTATAAGCCGCCCGTCGCCGGTTGCAATTCACCGCTTACGGCTAACATGGCGTCGCGAATCGTCTCCGCTTCCAAGCGCCGGCGGCTCATGCGCCAGAGGAGACGATTCTCAGGGTCCAATTCGGCAGCCTTGGCTTCCGCTCCGCCGGCTAGACGGTAGGCCCGGCTAAGCACGATCCGGCGCACTAACTTCTTTAACGACCAGCCGTTCGCAACATACTCATAAGCTAAGTAATCGAGGAGTTCCGGGTGGCTGGGCGGTGCACCGCGTGTTCCGAAGTTATCGATGGTGGGCACGAGCCCTAAGCCAAATAGGTGATGCCAGACTCGATTCACCATTACTCGCGCGGTGAGCGGATTCTCCGCGCGGCCGATCCATTCGGCTAATTCTTTTCTTCCGCTGGTGAAATCAGCAATATCCAGCCTACCCTCTTGCCCTGCTAGCTGAACGCCGCTCCGCGGGGTTTCGGCGCCTAACTGGTGGGAGTTTCCGCGCACGTTGATCCGGCAATTGGCCGGCAGATCTTCGTCCTGAACGGCATGAGCTGTCGGTGGCAACGGCGGCAGGTACACCAGGAGCTTGACGGACTGCTCGGCTTTGGTGATCTCCTTATCCAAAGCTTTGGCCGCATCGCTATCTTTGGCCAGGGTTTTGCGTTGCTCCCGCAAGGTGGCCAACGCGGCGCGTGCGGCGGCTAACTTCTCACCATAAGCGCGGGTCTCTTCGGCGCGTCTGAGTAGCTCTGGCGGCGATTCCGGCAGAACGGCGGTATTCACGTTACTAAACACGCTTAGGCCCAGGCGGCCAGAGAGGGTGCGGGTGCTGGCAAAGATACCGGCCATCCCATAATAATCACGCAGCGCAATGGGGTCGAACTTGTGGTCATGACAGCGTGAACAGCCCATCGTGAGGCCCATGAAGGTACGGCCCACCATGTCTATTTGTAGATCCACCACATCCATCTTCAATTGTTCTTTGTCCGCGTTCACTAATGGCCAGGGGCCGAGCGCGAGGAAACCGGTGGCGACCAGATTGTTTCGACGCTCCTCCGGCTGGGTCCACGCCAATTGGTCGCCCGCGATTTGCTCCAGGATAAAGCGCGGATAGGGTACGTCGCGATTGATCGAATCGATCACATAGTCGCGGTATCGCCAGGCATGGCGAGCCGGGACACGACGACCGATTTCAATATTATCGGCGTAGTAAGTTTGGTCGAGCCAGTGCCGGCCCCAGCGTTGTCCAAAGGCGGGCGAGGCGATTAGCCGGTCGACGGTCTGCGCGTAGGAGGTTTCGCGCTGGAACTGCTGTTGTTCTTGGAGGGTTGGTGGCAGTCCAGTGAGGTCAAGGGTCACGCGCCGAAGCCATAGTTCTCGTGTCGCGTCGCCAACCGGGCGAAGCTCTTTTTCTTCCAGTTTCGCGAGAATAAAGCGGTCGAGGTTATCGGCCGCCCAACTCTGGTCGCGCACCGGGGGCACCAAGGGATTGGCGACGGGTCTCCAGGCCCAATGGTCGGCGGTTGGCTTTTTGCCGGATGTCGGCGTCGAACGCGGGTCGCCAGGCCACGCCGCGCCCGCGGCAATCCAGGCGCGAAAATCCTCAATCACCGTGGCCGCCAACTTACCCGCTGGCGGCATCTTGCCCGATTGCAATACTTGATATAGGCGGCTCTCGTCGGCCTTTCCTGGCAGTAGCACGGGCCCCGCATCGGAGCCCTGGATGATTCCCGCTCTGGTGTCGAGGTGCAATCCCGCGTGAGCGATCTTTGCTGAACTGCCGTGGCAGCCGAAGCATTTTTCCGCCAGAACGGGACGGATGTTTGTCTCAAAAAACTGGTCGCCAGTTTGGGCCGGCACGATCCTGGCGGTAACAGCGACGAGGATGAGCAAAAGGCGCATAAACGCCGTAAGTATAACAAGTTCGTGCGTTACGCAGCGTGCCAGTCACACCGGCACCGGGGCCAGGAACCAGCATCATTTCAATTCATTGACTTGCCGACCTCCTTCTCCCTCTCGCCGACCTCCAGTACACTAAAGAAGCCCGTGAAGATCTCCGCCGCCATCATCACTTTGAACGAGGAGCGCAACATCGCCCGCGCCATGGAGAGTCTCCGTTGCTGCGAAGAGATCGTCGTTGTCGATAGCGGCTCCACCGACCGTACTTGCGACCTCGCCGCCAACCTCGGTGCGCGCGTCATCGAGCACCCCTTCGCGGGCTATGCCAGCCAAAAGAACTTCGCCGCGGCCGCGTGCGAAAACGACTGGGTCCTCTGCATCGATGCCGATGAGGCCCTCTCCGAGTCGCTCGAAGCCGAAATCTGGCAGCTCAAAAAGAACCCCCCCAAGTACGGCGGCTACACCATGCCCCGGCTCGCCCAATACCTCGGCCGCTGGATCCTCCACTCCGGTTGGCACCCCGACCGTAAGGTCCGGCTCTTCGACCGCCGCCATGCCCAATGGCAGGGAGAGTACGTCCACGAAAGCGTCCGCGTCGAGGGCAGCGTCGGCCATCTCGAAGGCAACCTCCTCCACTTCACCTGCGACTCGCTCTCCGAGCACCTCCGCACCATGGACCGCTACACCACCCTGGCCGCGGAGCAGCTCATCGAGTTCAAACGCCCCATCGGCTACCGCCACCTCGTCGCCGACCCGCTCTTCACCTTCTTCAAGACCTACATCTTCCAGCGCGGCTTCCTCGACGGTCCCGAAGGCCTCGCCATCGCTTATATGGCCGCGCACTACACCTTTCTCAAATACGCCAAAGCTCGCTTTATGAGCCCACCCAGGTAAGCCATGCGGATCCTGCACGTCGATACCGGGCGCGAACTCCGCGGAGGCCAGATCCAGGCCATGCTCCTCGTCCGAGGGCTCCTCGCCGCCGGCCACGATTGCCGCCTCTACGCTCCGCCGGAATCGCCGCTCCACGGGCAGGACCTCCCTACCGCCCCCCTCTCTTCGCTTCGTCGCCACGCCCCCCAAGCTGACCTGCTCCACGCCCACGATTCGCGCGCCCACTCCTATTGCCTCTTCCTCGCCCCGCGCACCATCGTCTCCCGACGCGTCGCCTTCGCTCGCCGGCCCAACTTCATCTCCCGCTGGAAGTACGGCCGAGTGCGACGCTTCCTCGCCGTGTCCGCCCACGTGCGCGACCTCTTGATCACCGAAGGCATCGCCGCCGAACGGATCGGCGTCGTCCCCGATGGCACCCCCCAGCTGCCCGAGTCCGCCCGCACGCCGGGCCGCGTCATCACCCTCGCCTCTACTGACCCGCGGAAAGGCGGCGCCCTCCTTGCCGATACCGTCCGCCTGCTGGGCCGGCCCATCCACGCCTCGGCCGACCTCACCCAGGACCTCGCCACGGCCAGTCTCTTCGTCTACGCCAGCGACATGGAAGGCCTCGGCTCGGCGGCTTTACTGGCCCAGTCCGCTGGCGTCCCCGTCATCGCCAGCCGCGTCGGCGGACTCTCCGAAGCCATCGAAGACGGCGTCAGCGGCACGCTCGTCGACCAATCTCCCGCCGCCTTCGCCCGCGCCATTGGCGACCTGCTCGCCGACCCCGACAAGCTCGCCCGCTACGGCGAGGCCGGCCGCGAACGCGTGAAAGCCCACTTCAGCATCGACCGCCTGATCTCCCGTACACTCGAAGAGTACGAAATTGCCCTCGCATGATCCAACCTGACGTCCTCCTTGCCGCACTCGCTGGCCTCTTGCTGGGCAGCTTCCTGAATGTCTGCATTTTCCGCTGGCCACGCGACCTGTCCGTGCTCCAGCCCAGCCGCTCGATGTGCCCCGAGTGCGAACAGACCATCGCCTGGTACGACAACCTCCCGATCCTTAGCTTCGTTCTCTTGAAAGGGCGTTGCCGGAATTGCAAGGCCCCCATATCCTGGCGGTACACCCTCGTCGAACTCCTGACGGCGATCTGCTTCGCCTCCGCCGCCTACCAGCACGGCCTCACGCTTCCCGCGCTCAAGCTGGCCGTCTATAGTTGGCTCATCCTCGGCTGCATCTTCGCTGACTTTGCCGATCGCATCCTACCCGACGAATTCACCCTAGGTGGGGTCGTGGTCGCCCTCGCGTTCGCTGTCTTCGTCCCCTTGCCGCCAGGCCTGCCCAGCCTCTTCGTGCCCTCTGGATGGCCGGAACCCGTGCGCTCGGTCATCGAAGCCCTCTTCGGCGGCGGATTTCCCTCGCTCTCCATCTTCCTGGTCGGCGAACTCTACTACCGCATCCGCAAGAAGGACGGCCTCGGCCTGGGCGATGTTAAAATGATCGCCACCATGGGCGCCTTTTACGGCCTTTCCCCAACGCTGCTCGCCATTCTCGGCGGCTCCTTTGGCGGATCTTTGATCAGCCTCGCCTTCCTCTATCTCTCAAAGAAGGACTCTGGTACCTACGAACTCCCCTTCGGTTCCTTCCTTGGAATTGCCTCCCTGTTACTCGTCCATTTCGAGCGATTCGCGCCGCAGGGCTAAATCCTTGTACACTATGAGGGTTACGATGCAAGAGTTGCTTAGAGTCCTCGACCCGGGGACTGAAGATTGGGGTCTCGCTCGTCAGATCGATCCCTCCCGGCTGCCCGCTCATGTGGCCATCATCATGGATGGCAATGGCCGTTGGGCGAAACGGAGGTTCTTGCCCCGTGTCGCCGGCCACAAAGCCGGTATTGATTCCGTGCGTTCGGTGATGGAGACCGCCGCCCGACTGCGCGTCGAAGTGCTTACGCTCTACGCATTTTCCTCCGAAAACTGGAAGCGCCCGAAGTCTGAAATCGACACCCTCTTCCGCCTGCTGCGCTTCTTCCTGCGTCAGGAATTGGCCACCATGATAGAGCAGATCATTCAGCTCAATGCGATTGGCCGCATTGAGGACCTGCCGGAGCAAGCCCGCGATGAACTCCACCGCGTCATCGGCCTTACCTCCCGCAACACCGGCCTGAAGGTCAACCTCGCCCTCAACTACAGCGGCCGCTCCGACATCATCGATGGCGTCAATCGGTTGATCGAAGAGGCCCGCGCCCAAGGCCAACTTGGCTCGCTTGAAATCTCCGAAGAGATGCTGCAAGGGGCCGTCTCAACGTCGGGCCTGCCCGACCCGGACCTCCTCATTCGGACGTCCGGCGAAATGCGCATCAGCAACTTCCTACTCTGGCAGATCGCCTACGCCGAGATCTACGTCACCCAAACCTACTGGCCGGATTTCCGCTGTGCCGACCTCCTCCGCGCGATCCTCGATTTTCAGAAGCGCGAACGCCGCTTCGGCGGGCTCTCCGCCCTCGAACGCGTCCAAGCCGAAGATCAAGAAGATCAAGTCGCCGAAGCCGTGCCGGTCCGCTAACCCACCATGACTCGCATTCTGACGGCGCTGGTGTTGATTCCGGCCGTGCTCGGCATCATGTTCGTGGCCCCTCCGTGGCTCGCCTTCCTGGCCGTCTTCGCGGTCGCTTGCCTTTGCTACCACGAATACCTCGCTCTGGTCGCCGCCACCCATCTGCCCACCTTCGCCCCCATCGGCTACGCCTGCGGCCTCATTCTTCTCGTCTCGCCCCTGCCTGGGGTTCTCTTGGTCACCTTGCTGGCCATGCTCGGCATGACACTGGCCCTCCGCACCGCTGACCTTACCTCGGCCCTCGCCTCCTCTGCCGCCTACTCCCTGGGTATCCTCTACGTCTTTGGGGCCTGGCGTACCGCCATCGATCTCGGCCAAATCAGCCCCCACTGGCTGCTGATGGCCTGCGCACTCAACTGGGTAGGCGATACCGCCGCCATGGTGGTTGGCCGCGCCATCGGCAAGCACAAGCTCGCCCCCATCATCTCCCCGGGTAAAACCTGGGAGGGCGCTATTGCCTCCGTCTTTGCCGGTACCGCCTTCGGAGTCCTCTATTTGCTTTGGGCCATCCCCACCTTCCCCTGGCCCAAGACCCTGCTCATCGCCGCCGCCGCCAACATCGCCGGCCAATTCGGAGACCTCGCCGAATCCGCCCTAAAGCGAGGCGCCCACGTCAAGGACTCCGGAAACATGCTGCCCGGCCACGGTGGCTGGCTCGACCGTGTCGACTCCACCCTTTTCGCCATGCCCGTGGTCCGGCTGCTCCTGTTTCCCTGGTTCTAGTGCTCTGTTGGATGTGGATGTTGGATGAAGATGCTGCGCCTAGGTTACACAAAATAAACTACTTTCCCGAAATCGGGGGCATCCACGCGCATCCCCGGGTTTCCCGCTAAGTAATAGAAGAGATTACACTTAGACTCAAAAGTAGCGGAGTGAGGCCGCGCCGACCTTCTATATCATTGATTCTAAATAATTTACTCGCAGTTTTGGCATTCGCGTGCCTCGCCGCCACCCGGGCTTTTCGCAGGCTAACGGAATCCCACGCACGCCCAAGGCTTCGGAATGATAAACTGGGTCCGCTTTGCTTAAGACACTCCCGTTCCTCCTTCTGCCCCTGCTTGCCTTCAGCGCCGAGCGCGCCAAAGTGAAACTGCCGGCCCCCTACGCGACGCCCTCCGTCGCCAACGGGGCCAAATCCATCGAGCCGCCGCCCGGCGCTAAACTCACCGTGCCCACCGGTTTTAAGGCCGAAGAATGGGCCACCGGCTTCAAGAAGCCGCGCTTCATGGTCCAGTTGCCCTCGGGCACGGTACTCGTGGCCGATAGCATTCCCAAAGGCAGCGTCGTCGCCGTCACCAATGGCGTCAAGAAGGACCTCATCTCCGGCCTCGACCGTCCCTCGGCGCTCCTCCTTTGGAAGAATTATATCTACGTTGCCGAAGCCGAAGCCATCAAGCGCTACAAGCTCGATGCCGCCGCTCTCACCGCCGGCCCGGCCGAGATGGTCGTCCCTCTCAAAGGCTACGGCGCCGGCCACTGGACCCGCTCGCTCGCCTTCGACAAAAAAGGCGAGAAGCTCTACGTCGGCGTTGGCTCCGGCAGCAACGTTGACTTGGGCGACCCGGTAGACCGCAACGCCATCAATACCTACAATCCCGATGGCTCGGGCTACCAGATGTTCGCCAACGGCCTGCGCAATCCCGTCACCATCCGCATGAACCCGGCGAACCAGGTCCTCTGGGCCACCGTCCAGGAGCGCGACGGCCTTGGCGACGGCCTCGTCCCGGACTTCTTCACCAGCATCGGCCAAGGCAAGTTCTACGGCTGGCCCTATGCCTATATCGGCACCAATGAGGAGCCCCGCCACAAGGGCGTCAAGCCCGACCTGGTGGCCAAGTCCGTCGAGCCCGACGTCATCCTGCCGGCCCACGCCGCCGTCATGGACTTCATCTTCTACACCGGCAAACAATTCCCCGCCAAATACCGCAACGGCGCCTTCCTGGTCTACCGCGGTTCGTCCAACCGCGCCGACCGTGTGGGCTACTCCATCAACTTCCTCCCCTTTAAAGGAGGCAAGCCGATGGGCGACCCGATCGAGTTCCTTTCCGGCTTCATGCTTGGCGAGAAGTCGCGCGAAGTCTGGGGCCGCCCGGTGGGAATACTCCAAATGAACGACGGCAGCCTCCTGCTCTCCGAAGACGGCAACAACCGCATCTACCGCATCTCCTACTCGAAGTAAACACCCGCGAACATGATTAGCCCGCAGCATGAGCTGTGGGGTGGGGCTCGTGTTAATACTAAAAGCAATGACCGATGACCTCCACGCCCAACGCGCCGTAAACCCCGTCCGCGAAGGCCTCGATCGCACCGGGCTCTATCATAGCTTCCGCCTTCCCGACGGCCGTGTCCTCGAAGGCGCCATGCCGCTCGAGTATCAGGACGTCCGCTGGGCTGCCTTTGGCTTACCCGAAGACCTCACCGGCCAACGCGCCCTCGACATCGGCCCCTGGGACGGCTACTTCACCTTCGAGCTCGAACGCCGCGGCGCCCAGGTGATGGCGATCGACTACACCGACCTCGACACCTTCCGCCGCCTCCATCAACTCTTCGCCTCCCGCGCTGACTACCGGCAGATGGAGGTCTACGAAGTCAGCCCCGCAACCACGGGCACCTTTGACATCGTCCTCTTCCTGGGCGTGCTCTATCATCTGAAGCACCCGCTGCTGGCCCTTGAGAAGATCTGCGCGATCACCACCGGCGCCTGCTTCATCGACAGCTTCGTGGTCGATCCCGAGGCCTACCGGAATGGCCAAAATTCGCCAATCCCCTACGCCGAGTTTTACGAAACCGGCGAACTTGGCGGCCAACTCGACAACTGGTGCGGACCCACCGTCAGCCAAGTGCTCGCTTGGGCCCGCGCCGCTGGCTTCGCCCAAGCCACCGTCATGAACGTGTCCGGCACCACGGTCAGCGTCCGTGCCGATCGCCATTGGCAAAATCTGCCGCCCGTCACCGACCCGCCCCTCAACCTACTCGGCGTCAACTCGCCCACGCGTGGTGGCTGTACCTTCGACACCCGGAAAGAGGAATACTTGGCCTTCTGGTGCCCGTGGACCGGCCCCGCCCCCACGCTCGACACCATCTACCCGGAGGTGGACGGCTTCGGCATTGCGCCCATGTTCTGTAAAGTGACGGAAACCAGCCTCATGGTCAACACCCGCCTGCCTCCGGGGCTGGAGCCCGGCGTCCATCAAGCCAGACTACGCGTCGCAGGCTCCGATTGGTCGCCGCCTGTCGACCTCTTCGTGGACCTTCCGGCGCTTGCGGGCGAGATTCACGTTCGCGCCATTCGGGATGCCGTGGTCTTGACTGACGAGGTCGATTGGAACCACGGCGGTTGGCTCACCGTTTGGGTCGATGGGCTGTCAGAATGGGCCGAGATCGGCAACGTCACCGTCGAAGTCGACGGCGTGCCCCACCGGCCGGAAGCCGTCACCACGAACCAAATCAACCTCCGTCTCCGGCCCCTGTTCACCGCGGGCGACCACATCCTCACGGTCACCCACCGCCACCAGCAGAGCCTCCCCGTCACCTTCCAGTTGCAAGGCACGGCCCCCGGCATCAAGGGCCTACCCTAACTACATTGACTAGATGCTCGCATTGTGCGAACATAATGGAGTGACCGTGATCAGCGTCGCCACCATTAACAAACATGCGGCGCTTCACGCCGATGCGGCTGCTGAATTGCATCGCTGGCACAAGGCAACCAGCCGGTCCATCTGGCGCGACCTTCACGAAGTACGCCAGCTTTATCCGGATGCCGATCAATACCAGTCGCTTTTGATCTTCAACATCCGGCACAACTATTACCGCTTGATTGTTAAAGTCGACTATCGGGCCAAGTTGATCATGGTGAAGGAATTCCTCACTCATGACGATTACATGCGCGGAGGTTGGAAAAAATGGGCACGCTGATCCTGGATGACAAGAAGTACGGCCGGTTGTTGGCGAAGGTTCTGCCCCGCTTGATCACCACGGCTGAGGAACACGAACGACTGCTTGGCGAGACCGAGAAGTTGATGGACAAGGGGGACGATCGTACCCAGGAGGAGGACGCCGCCTTAGACTTGATGGCTCGCCTGATCAAGGATTACGAAGACGTGCACCACCCACTCCCCAGCCCCTCGCCGCACGAAATGCTGGTTCATCTGATGGAGCAACGCGGGCTGAAACAGGCCGATCTCGTGCCCATCTTCCATTCCCGCGGCTATACTTCTGACATAGTAAACGGAAAACGCGCGATCAGCAAGGCGCACGCCAAGCTATTGGCTGCGTTCTTCAACGTGTCCGCGGACATCTTCATCTAGATGGACGGCGAGAAGGAGCAGTGGAAGCATTCAAGACGAACGCAACGGGGCAGACGCCACCGCCAATCGCAGAGAAGAATCCCGACCTCGCCTTCACCCCGGAATTTGAGGGTCCAAGGAAGAAGTACA
This sequence comes from Bryobacterales bacterium, assembly GCA_038215525.1. Taxonomy (GTDB): domain Bacteria; phylum Acidobacteriota; class Terriglobia; order Bryobacterales; family Bryobacteraceae; genus JALHNI01. The sequence goes on along the minus strand of JBBQQS010000135.1, from coordinate 1,163 downwards.
AGCTCACATCCGCCATCGAAAGCCAGTGCGATCACGGAACCGTAGTCAACGCGCTTCATGCCGATTTGGAGGCGTTGGGATTCGCCGCATACAAGACTTCCAAGATCGACCTCTTTTTGGCCGACGACAAGGCTAACATTACCCACTTGCTCGAAGTCAAGACAGATCAGAACACGACGAGTCTTTACCAAGCGGTGGGACAAGTAATGTTGCACTGAGCCTTCGAGAATAGCGACGCAAGGCGCGTCTTAGTTTTGCCGGGTGAAGTCTGGGCAGATACGGCAAAACGGCTAAAACGACTCGGCCTTGAGATAATCCGGTCGAGGTCGTTCCTGGCCCGTTGTCAGGCATGGATTTCGATATCGTCGCCTCCTCAAGGGTAGATCGTGTTCTCTAGTTTTGTGAGATGACGACACTCTGGACTTACTTGGCAAAGGCAAGACCAACCTTTCATGTCGACAAGCCGTAAGTTATGTGAAAGATTCGCCAAATTCTCGGTTCTGAGGTCGATTTGTAGTTCCTCGAGGCAGTCGTTTCATTCAGCGCTAGGGCTCCAAATAATCTGCCAACTCCCGCCGTACGCTCTCCGGCGCCTCGACCTCCAGGATCACATCGGTGCCATCGAACCGGCTCGACAACACCTTGGCCCGCTCATGCACCACATGCAAGGCACCGCCGTCGGCCGACGGGATCCGGAACGTAGCTTCTTCCACCGGGTCCATCGACAGCAGTTGATCGATCCGGCTCCGCAACTGATCGAAGCCCTCGCCCGTCATCGCCGAAACCGCCACCGCCGCCGGTGACTCTTCCGCCCGCGCGTCGCCCAGCACCCGGCGCGCGATGCTCGTCACATCGGCCAACCCATCCGGCAAGCGGTCGATCTTGTTCAGCACCAGCAACTGCGGCGTCTTCGCCGCGTCGATTTCTTCGAGCACCTTCAGCACATGCGACGCCAGCAGCGGCGCGTGCGGCGATGAAGCGTCCACCACATGCAGCAGCAGGCGCGCCTCCACCACCTCTTCGAGCGTGGCGCGGAAGGCGTCCACCAGTGTGGTGGGCAAGCCGCGGATGAAGCCTACGGTGTCTGAGAACAGCACCTTGCGTTTCGAGGGCAGCACCAAATGCCGCACCGTGGGGTCCAAGGTGGCGAACATGCGCGCATC
>JBBQQS010000134.1:0-11234 GCA_038215525.1 Bryobacterales bacterium | reverse complement strand
ATCGAGTTTCACGATGGCCGATCCTTCGAGTACGGGGGAGATGAAGCGGCAACCGAGCGCCGGGTGGCCGCCTTCGCGCCAGGGGATGTCGACGGCTACCGGGCCATGATCCGCGCCACCAAGGCGATCTTCGCCAAGGGCTTTCTCGAATTGTCAGATCGGCCTTTTTTGAACTTTACAGATATGATCAAGGTCGCTCCGGACCTGATCCGTTTGCAGAGCTATAAAACCGTCTATCAGTTTGTCTCCGGCTACATTAAAGATGACTTACTCCGCCGGGTCTTCAGCTTCCATCCGTTGTTAGTGGGCGGCAATCCCTTCCAGACCACCAGCATCTACGCCCTGATTCATCATTTGGAGCGCGAATGGGGTGTCCATTACGCGATGGGCGGGACGGGCGCACTGGTGCAGGGCCTCGGGCGATTGTTCCGGGAACTGGGCGGCGAGGTGCGGCTAAATTCTCCGGTGAAGCAGATCCTTACCCACGACGGCGCGGCGAGCGGCGTGACGCTCGAGAGTGGGGAACAGATTCTGGCGGACGCCGTTGTTTCGAACGCCGACATCGCAAATACTTACCGGCTGATGTTGCCCGCCAATCAGCGGCGACGAAACAGCAACCGGCACCTAGAGAAAATGCGCTACTCCATGTCGTTGTTCGTGATTTACTTCGGTACGCGCAAACAGTATCCGAACTTAGCTCACCACACGATTATTCTCTGCGAGCGGTATCAAGAGTTACTGCACGAAATCTTTAATTCGAAGATTCTGTCAGACGACGCTTCGCTCTACCTACACCGGCCCTCGGCGACTGACCCGTCGATGGCGCCCGCGGGCAATGACTGCTTTTATGTTCTGATCCCCGTGCCCAATCAGCAGAGCGGCATCGACTGGAACCAGTCCGCGAAGCCCTTCCGTGACCGCATCATGAAGTTTCTGGACGAGCACTACATTCCCGGGTTGCTCGAGAACTTGGCTACGGAAATGTCCTTTACCCCTCTGGACTTTGAAACCACATTGCGCAGCTACGCGGGTGCGGCGTTCTCCTTTGAACCGATCTTTACGCAATCGGCCTGGTTTCGGCCGCATAATGAGTCTGAGGATATTCGGCAGCTCTATTTCGCCGGCGCGGGAACCCATCCCGGCGCGGGCGTGCCCGGAGTTCTGTCATCGGCGAAGATTGTGGAAAAACTGATTTGCGAACGGCTACCGAATTAGCTCCGATTTACGCCGAGGCGGCGCGCGCGACAGCAGTGGGCTCGAAGAGTTTCTTCTTCGCGACTCGTTTCTTTCCGGCGGACCTCGCCCGCTCCGCCCACGCTGTCTATTGGTTCTGCCGCACCACCGATGACCTGGTGGACGAGTGCGCCAGCATTGACGAAGGGCGCCGGAATCTCGAAGCTTGGGCCGTGGCCACGCGGCGTGCGCTGGACGAGGGACGAACGCCCAATCGGATTCTCGCAGTTTTGAACGATGCCGTCACCCGCCACGCGATTCCGCACGATCTGCCATTCGAACTTATCGAAGGCATGCGCATGGACCTCAATTGCACGCGTTACCGGAGCTTCGACGAACTGCGGGTCTTCTGCTACCGCGTCGCTTCCGTGGTGGGGCTGATGATGTCGCACGTGATCGGTTTTGAACGGCCCACGGACGCCCCCGCCGGCCTCAACTACGCCATTGACCTCGGTATCGGCATGCAGCTCACGAACATCCTGCGCGACCTCGGCGAGGACTGGCAGCGAGGGCGCGTCTATCTGCCGGCCGAGGAGATGGCGCAGTTTGGCTATACCGAGGAAATGCTGAGCCGCGGTGATCGCAACCCGGCATTCGCGGCGCTGATGGAGTTTCAGATCGCCCGGGCGCGCCGCTACTACGTGGCGGCGCAGCCCGGGATTCCGCTGCTGAATCGCGATGGGCGCTTCGCCGTGCAGGTGGCTTCGGACGTCTATCGGCAGATCCTGCGGCGCATTGAAGGCGCCAAGTACGACGTCTTTTCGCAGCGCGCGGTGGTGCCGCCGCTTGAGAAGTATTGGATCACCACGCGGCGGATGGCTTTGCCGATGGCGCGCCATTCGCTCCAAAGTTTGCGAGCCCGATTCCAGTGATCAAACAGAGTATTCGCAACAGTTCTTTAGCCGCTTTAGCTGGCATCGCCGTGAGCTACACGGCCTTCTATCTGGCCGGATGGCCGCTCCCCACCGAGGCGATTGCCGAGTGGATTATGGCCGAGACGCCTTCGGCCTGGGCCGTGCCGATCCTCACCGTACTGGGGGATTGGGCCAAGCCCTGGGCGATGACGGGCGGCTTGGCGGCCTTGGGCTTTGCCTTGTGGATACCGGCGTTCCTCTATCGGCTTTCTAAGAAATGGTTCGTCTTATTGCCGGGGTTAGCTCTGCTCTACGCTTTTTACTTTGACTTTCTATCGGTCGCCGGCAATCTAGCGTTTTGGCTGCCCGCGGCAGTGTCGCTTTGGCTGTTGAGCCAGCCGCGACCACCAGCCCCGGCACCTTCGGCGCGGCGCGAGTTCCTGATCTCTGCTTCCATGCTCTCGGGTACCGTAGCCGTGGCCGCCGAAAGCTACGTGCGGAATCGCTCCGTCGCCGCCAGCGCGATCGCTCCAGTGGATCTGTTCCCGATGGTGACGCCCGCCAACTCGTTGCCCAAAGGCCTGGTGCGCAAGCCGATCAACCCCGTCGGCCAGTTTTACGTGATGAGCAAGAACTCGGTGGACCCGGCGATCGACCCCCGCCGCTGGCGTCTGCGCATCAAGCGCGAAGGCCGCACCATCCGCGATCTCAGCTACAACGAGTTGCTGAGCCTGCCTCGACGCGAGCGCTACCAAACGTTGCGCTGCATTTCAAACACCCTCAAAACTGACCTGATGGGTACCGCCTACTGGAGCGGCTTACGGTTGAACCAGCTGGTCGACCGGCGCGATGCCGGCGACGGCGCACTCGAAGCCGTGGTGCTCGGAGTCGATGGCCATGGCGATAGCTTCCCCGTTAATTACGCCTTTGAAGAAGAGTTTATGCTCGCCCTCGGCATGAACGGGCAAACGCTGAATCGCAACCATGGCTTTCCGATTCGCCTACTGGTGCCGCGCTATTACGGCTTCAAAAACATCAAGTGGATCGCGGAAATCGACTTCGTCACCAAGCCTTACTTTGGCACTTGGCCGAAGCGCGGCTTCTCGAAGGACTCGTTCGTCCACACCATGTCGCACATCGATCGGATAGCGCGTGAAGCCCAGGGCCTGAGGCTGGGCGGCGTCGCCTTTGCGGGCGTGCGCGGTATTCAGCGAGTGGAGGCCCGCGTGGATCAGGGCCCTTGGTCGGTCATGACGCTGGAGCCTGCTCTTTCCGTCTATACTTGGACACGGTGGCAAGGTGTGCTGCCGGCCGCCGCGGTGGCGCAAGTAGTAGAAGTTCGGGCCTTGGATGGCACGGGGGCTTGGCAACTGGCGCAGGAAAAGCCGCAATTTCCGGACGGCGTGGCGGGCCCCACCATTCGCCGCATACCGGCCTGAACCAGACCGCATGAACGCCAACGACTTCGAATTCATCTTCGCCGACTTCCAGACCCCCGAGGCGCTAGTGGTTTTTGGGGCGATTCTTTTATCTTTCTCGATGGCTTTCTTTGCCTGGAAGAGCCGCCGCAACTATATGGGTTTGCCGGAACTGCCCATGGATCCGACTGAGGCGGGCAGCCTGACCACCATCATCCCGGCGCGCAACGAAGAGCCGGTAATTGGGCGCGCCATCCAGAGCTTTCCGTTAAATGAAGTGATCGTGGTGGATGATTTTTCAGCCGATGCGACGTCCGAAATTGCGCGGCGGGCCGGGGCCACCGTCATCCAGCCGCCGCCCCTCAAACGCGGAGTGATGGGCAAGAACAATGCTTGCTTTGCCGGGTCGCAACTGGTGAATACCGATTGGATGGTCTTCGTGGATGCTGACACCTGGTACCGTCCGGAGTTCGCGCAGTCGCTGGTGAACTACGCGAAGAAAGAGAACCTATCGTTGGCGACGGTCTTCCTGAAGCAGGAGTGCGTGACGGTTTGGGAGAAGATGATTCTGCCGTACGCCTTTGCGCTGTACTTTTGCGGCGTGAATGCCTCGGCCGTGAATGGGTCTTCGGGCTCGGAGTCCTTGGCGAACGGCCAGTGCATGCTGTGGAAGCGCTCGGCTTATGAGTTTGTCGGGGGACATGGCACGGTAGCCACTTCGGTGATTGAAGATGTAGATCTGGCGCGATTGGCCAAGCGCCACTCCTTACGCCTGCGTGTGCTCCGCGCTGAGCATTTGGGTAGTGTGCGCATGTACGATGGCTTGGGCGCCATCTGGGCGGGCTTTCAGAAAAATGCCTTCCGCTTCCTGGTGGTGAACCCGCGCACGGGCTTCCAAGTGGTGGTCGCGTCGATCGTCATGGCCTCCTGGCTGCCGATGCTCATCACGCTGCTCGGCTTTAAACTATGGGTCGCGGCTGCCCTCTTTTACTTTTTGCCAACCCTGCTGTTCGCCCGTTGGTACGGCAGTGTGATCGGCGCACTGCTGGTGCCTTACGCCATCTACTTCTTCCAGGCGATCGCCTTGAACGCGATGATCTCCACCACCTTCCATCGCCGCACCCTCTGGAAGGGCCGTGCCGTCTGAGCTGATTCAGTACCCCGTGCCGTGGGACCTGGTGCGCGGACTGACGCCGCATCTGGCCCATCGCACGGCCACCAACATCGTCGACTTCACCGCGCGCATCGTCGAGCGGATGCAGCCTCCGCCAGAGATCCATGGCCTGGAGCACCTGCCCGATAACCCACGCTTCGTGCTGGCCGCGAATCATTACCAGCGGCCCGGATTGTGGATCCTGCACACGGCCGCCGTGCTGACTCAGGCCCTGGTGCGGCGCTATGGCAAGGCCGACCCGCCAGTGCGCTGGATCGTCACCGCGAATTGGCCGCCAATTCGCCTGGGCGCCTGGAAGATCGCCTCGCCCGGCGATTGGATCCTGCCGCGTGTGGCAGAAGTGCTGCAGTGTTATCCCGTCTCGTTCGCGGGCCAGAATCCGGCCTTTACGGCGCGTTCGGTGCGGCGGATTCTGAAGGACGCGCGGACGAGTCCGGCGGCGATTGGCATCTTTCCGGAGGGCGTAGCGGGGTCTGCCGGCCAGCTTACCGCGCCGTTGCCGGGGGTGGATCGCTTTCTCGCGCTTTTGGGCAAAGCCGGCCTACCGGTGGTGCCGTGCGGCGTCTCCGAAGCGGGCCGCTTCGTCATCCGGTTTGGCGAGCCGATCCCCGCGGCGACGGTGGCCGAGGCCGAAGATCCAGCCGCAATGGCCATGGAGAAAATTCGCCAATTAATGTCCCTCAATCTGTAGTATGCTCACCCTTTGAAAGGGTCTCGTAGATGCTTCCTCGTCTTGCTGCTGTCCTACTCGTTTGCTCCGCCGTTTACGGCCAGAATATTACCGCCAGTATTACCGGAGCCATCAAAGATGGCACTGGCGCTCGCATTCCTTCGGCCACCGTCAAGGCCACCAACCAAGGCACCCAAGCCACTTTCGTCGCGGCCGTCGATTCCGATGGCACCTACGTTTTTCGCGTGTTGCCGGTCGGCATCTATCACGTGCGCTTTGAATCGGCCGGCTTTCAGCCGCGCGAGTTTCGCGATGTTCGGCTGCAAGTGAACGAGACCGCACGGCTCGATGCCACGTTGAATGTCGCCTCCACCAACGAGGCGATCACCGTCTCCGGCGCCGTCGTCAACGTCGATACCACCAGCGCCACCTTGCGCACCGTGGTCGATCAGAAGCGCATTGAAGAGCTGCCCTTAAATGGCCGCAACGCGACGCAACTCATGCGGCTGGTTGCTGGCGTGATAGCCGATCCGCGGGCTGACGTCACCAGCGGCACTACTTATCCAGGGACGACTCCGGTCTCCGTCAATGGCGGCCGCGCCAATGCCACCAACTACGTGCTCGACGGCGCGCAGAACAATGACCTGTACTCGAACGCGCCCAACCCGTTTCCGAATCCCGATGCGCTGCAGGAGTTCAGTGTGCAGACCAATAACTTTAGCGCCGAGTTCGGCCGCCAGTCGGGCGGCTTGGTGAATGCGATCACCAAGTCCGGCACGAATCAATGGCACGGCAGCGCGTTTGAATTCGTCCGCAACCAGGCGCTTAACGCGACCAATTTTTTCGGCCCCATTGACCCGGCCACCGGCCGCCGCCGCCAGGACGGCCTGAAGCGCAATCAATTCGGCGGCACCTTGGGCGGCCCGCTGATCATTCCCAAGGTCTACAACGGCAAGGACAAGACATTCTTCTTCTTCTCCTACCAAGGCACTCTCGAGCGCCGCGTGCCGGCGGAGGTGCAACGCATCGTACCGACGACGCTTCAACGCGCGGGCAATTTCTCCGCGTTGACCCGCGCCTTGCGTGACCCCACCACCAACGCGCCCTTCCCCGGCAACCTGATTCCGCCCAGCCGCGTGAGCCCCATCTCGCGCTTCATTCTCGATAACGCCATCCCCGATGGCGGTGCCGCGGGACGCATCTCCACCATCGTCCCCACGCCGCTCAATGACCAGCAAGTCCTCGCTCGCGGCGACCATCAGTTGAGCGCGGCCAATCGAATCTCCGGCCGCTTCTACCGCTCCTGGGCTGAATCTCCGGCCTTCTTGAATCAGAGGAATGTGCTTGAGCAAACCAGCGGTGGCAAGTGGTTCAACGAGTCCATTTCGATCACCGACACGCATACGCTGTCGCCGCGCTTGGTGAATCAGGCGCTCTTCAGCTTCAACCGCACCAACGGCTTCTTCACTCCGCCGCAGCCTTCGCGCAGTTTGGCCGACCTGGGTATCAAGTATTACAACGACCCCATCATCAAATGGGACGTGAACATCGCTGGCTTCTTCCGCATCAATACCGGCGATACGAATGGCTTTCCGCGCAGCGAAATCCAATTCGTCGATACCCTGCGCTGGACGCTGGGCAAACACAACCTCACCTTCGGCGGCGAGTACGGCCGTGGACGCAATGACATCGTCAACAACTTCCGCGCTAACGGCGCTTGGGACTTCAACGGCGCCGCGCCTTTTACCGGCGACAGCCTCGCCGACTTCATGATCGGCAAGTTCAATGCGCTCACCCAAGGCATCGGCGAATACAAGAATACGCGCTTCCATCGCATGGGGCTCTTCGTGCAGGATTCGTTCAAAGTGCATCGGCGGCTAACGCTCGACCTGGGCGTGCGCTGGGAGCCCTTCTTCCCCTTCACCGACGAGGTGGATCGCATCGCGACGTGGCACCCGGCCAGCCAGAGCACCCGCTATCCGAACGCGCCGCGCGGCATCATCTATGCGGGCGATCCCAACGTGGGGCGTGGCACGGTGCCGGTGTCCTGGGGTAACTTGGGTCCGCGCCTGGGCTTTGCCTGGGACGTCTTTGGCGACGGCAAAACCGCCGTCCGCGGCGCTTATGGCATCTTCTTCGATTCCTTCAATTCCATCGCCACCAATAGCCAGGCTAACCAAGCGCCGTTTGGCACGGTGGTGAGTGTCTTCGGCAATGCGGCGAATAGCTTCTCCGACCCTTGGCTGGGCACCACCAATCCCTTCCCGGCGCAGAGGAATCCGCCCAGGGAAGTGCGCTTCCCGGAATTCAGCACGCAGTTCCTCAACTCGCATGACTTCCGTAATCCCTACATCCAATCCTGGAATTTGACCCTGGAGCGCGAGATTCCCCTGGGCGTCATCCTGCGCACCGCTTATGCCGCCTCAAAGGGTACGCGCTTAATGACCTTGCGTGAAATCAACGCCGCTACCTTTGCGGTGGGTGCCACCACCGGCACCACGAATCAACGCCGTCCGCTGGCCCCGGGCCTGGGCAATGTCACGTTGGTGGAACCCGTCGGCAACTCCACTTACCATTCGCTGCAAGTCACCTTCGAGCGCCGCTTCAACCGGGGCGTTACCTTGCTGGCCAACTATCAGTTCTCGAAGTCGATCGACGATACATCGGCCAACAAAGGCACGGGGCAAGTCCGCACGAATCCCAATAGCCAGGCCTTCGACAAAGGCCTTTCCGACTTCAACCGCCGCAACATCTTCACCTTCTCTGGCCTGTGGGATCTGCCGATCAGATTCCAGAACCGCACGGTGAACTCGCTGCTGGGCGGTTGGAGTTTGAACTCCATCATGAATCTGTACGCCGGACAGCCGATCACCATCGGCAGCGGCGTCGACAACGCTCGCACCGGCACCGGCGGCCAACGGGCTGACCTGATCGGCGACGCCCGGCTCAGTACCGACCGCTCGCGGAATGACCTAACCGCCGAATGGCTCCGCCGCGCCGCCTTCGCCCCCAATGCCCTGGGCACCTTCGGCAACCATGGGCGCAATGTCTTCAATGGGCCCGGTCTCGCCACCGTCGATCTCGGCATGGGCAAGCAATTCCGCTTCAACGAACGCGTCGCCACCACCTTTCGCTTCGAGGCCTTCAACGCCTTCAACCGCGTGAACCTCGGCAACCCGATTACCGCGCAGAACAATGGCAATTTTATGCGCATCGTCACCGCCGGTGAGCCGCGCATCCTGCAACTCGCGCTGCGCCTCACCTTCTAGAAGGAACTGTTCATGAATCGACGACAACTGCTGCTTGCTACCGGTGCCTTTTGCGCTTCAGCCGCGCCCAAAGTGCGGGTGGGCGTGTTGGGCCTTCAGCATAGCCACCTGAGCGGTAAGCTGCAGGCGATGGGCCCGGGCTCCGCCTTTGAGCTGGTCTCCGTCTGCGAGCCGGACCCGGCCATCCGCGCCGCCAAAGGCAAACAGCCCCTGCTCGAAAGCCTCCGCTGGACTACGGTAGACGACATGCTGGGCGACAAGTCGCTTGACCTCGTCGTCTTCGAAGGCGCGGTGAAAGATGCTATCCCGCTCGGCAAGCGCATCCTCGAGGCAGGGAAGCACCTGCATCTCGAAAAGCCCCCCGGCAATACGCTCGCCCCGTTTAAGGACCTCGTCGAGACGGCCCGCAAACGCAATCGCCTGCTGCAATTGGGCTATCTCTACCGCTATCATGCCGGCGTCGACCTGGCGCTGGAGGCTTATCAGAAGGGCTGGCTCGGCGAGATCCAGATGGTGCGCGGCACCATCAACTCTGACCGCGATATGGCCCAGCGCGCCGTGGAAGCCCGCTATCCCGGCGGCGCCATGTTTGAGCTTGGCGGCCACATGATCGACCGGATGCTGGCCTTCCTCGGCCGCCCCACCAAAGTGAACCACTGGCTGCGGCACGATACCAAAACCAGCGACTCACTGAAGGACAACACCCTCGCCGTCTTCGAGTTCAACCAGGGCCTCGGCATTATGGTGAGCTCGGCGAAGATGGCCGCCGCCGACTCGCATCGCAGCTTCGAAGTGATCGGCACCGACGGCTCCATCATGATCCAACCCATTGAGCCTGAGCCCGTGCTCAAGATCTATATGCGTGCGGCCCAAGGCCCTTATCGGAAAGGCGTGCAGGAACTTCGCCTGCCCCGCCAAACCCGCTTCCTGCGCGACTTTGAGGAGCTCGGCAAGGCCATCCAGAGCCAGACGCCGCTCCGCTATTCCTACGACCACGAACTACTACTGCAAGAGACCCTACTTCGGGCCTCGGGAGAGATTGCATGAATCGCCGAACTGCCCTTGCCGTTACCATCGCTGCCGCCGCCGTCCGCGGCACGGCCGCCAACTCTACCATCAACGTCGGGCTCCTCGGCTCCGGCAATCGCGGACCCTACGTGGCCGGCCACCTCGCCAAGAACACACCGGCCAAAGTGGTGGCGCTCTGTGACCTCTCCGAAGAGCGCATGGCGAAGGCCAAACGGACGATTGGCGCTGAAGGCGCGCGCCTCTACACCGATTACCAGAAGATGCTCGAGAGCGACATCGACGCCATCATCATCGCCACGCCGGTCTTCCTGCACGCCGAGCACTTCGAGGCGGCGGTGAAGGCCGGCAAGCACATCTACATCGAGAAGCCCGCTTCGGTGGACGTCGCCGGCTGCAAGCGCATCATGCGCGTGGCCGATAGCGCCGACCGCAAGCTGAACATCACCTTCGGCTTCCAGCGCCGCTATGCCGAGCTCTACCTGAAGGGCAAGCAGCTCGTCGATTCGGGCGCCATCGGCAAGATCCGGCTCGGCCACGCCAAGTTCATCAAGAGCGAAGGCACGCGTGACCGTCCGGCCCCGCGGCCCCAAACCGAGCGCGAGAAGATTGCGCAATGGGGCGCCTGGAAGGACCTCTCCGGCGATCTCATCGTCGAGAACAATATTCACTCCATCGACGTCCTCAACTGGTTCCTCGGCGCCCGCCCGGTGAGCGCCATCGGGGCCGGCGGCACTACGGCGAAAGCCAAAGGCGACTCCCGCGATCACAACTTCGTCGCCTACGAATACCCGGGCGGCGTGCAAGGTCAACTCAACGGCACTACCCTCGCGCCCCCCGGCTATCGCGACGTCTCTGAACTCTTCTACGGCGAAACCGGCCTCATCGAAACGTCGGAGAACTTTCTCCGGCACTTCAAGGGCCCTGGCAACGAGACGATCGAGAAGACGCCGCGCAATATCACCATCGACTCGGTGACCGAGTTCGTTCGCCGCATTGCGGAGAATAAGCCGGAAAATACGGCCGTCCGCGGCGCCGAAAGCACGCTTACGGCGATCCTCGGCCGCATGGCCATGGATGCCCGCCGCGAAGTCACCTGGGACGAGATGATGAAGTCCGCCTGAGTGGTCAGGGCGGCCACCGCGCGACGTTTTTAGCCGAGAGCGAAGGGAGCGGGCCACGGTTCCCCAGCCCTGTAAACCCCGGAGTCGAGTTTCCTGCCCATTCTCCACTTCCCGCGTCGCCGCGCCGTGCGAGGGTGCGCGCGTGGTTTACTTCCCAGGATAGGTCCCCCCGGCCCGCCTTGCTTTTGGCCCGCTCCCTGCGGTCGCGGCTAAAACGGCCGGCGGTGGGTGGTGGAAGCCATGGGATTCCCTTTGTCCCTCGCCATCCGGGCACGATTGCCCACCCTGGCTAATCGAGCTGTCGAAAGTTGCCATATCGTGGGCGGTCCGCGTCTGTTTTTTTAGCAGACATAGGCTGACGGGTCGACTTTCCCTTCGTGCCTAACAACTCCCACATCCCAATGTTTGCATCCCCTTCAGATCGGGGTAGGGGTGGCCACAAAAACAAGACTTTTTTTGGGTGACC
>JBBQQS010000133.1:0-11241 GCA_038215525.1 Bryobacterales bacterium | reverse complement strand
CACCAGCGCCGTCACCGCCCTGCCCATCGCGCGTATCCGCCGCGCGGGCGGCGAAAAGTTCGCCCTCGACGACCAATTCATTCCCCCCGTGCTCGACATCTCCGCCAGCCGCCGCCTGGTGAACTTGCTGCGCGGCCTGCTGGGCATCATGGAAGAAAAAAGCCATGAAATGGGTGGCCGGCAACGCGGCAGCGGCCAAGCCGCGGGCGACTACTGGCGACGCGACCTCACCAGCTTCTGGTTCCTGCACACCATTCACTCGAGCATCGCCCAACTGCGGCATTTGCTGCTTTCGAAGCACGGCCACCCCGAAGAGCTCTTCCGCGAACTCTCGCGCCTGGGCGGCGCGCTCTGTTCCTTCTCGCTCCACGCTCATCCGCGCGATCTGCCGCTTTACAATCACGACGCACTCGGCGAATGCTTCGCCGCGCTCGAAACCCACATCCTGCGCCACCTCGAAATGATCGTGCCCACCAACGTGGTCGAAGTGGCTTTTCACGCGGCCGAAAGCTACTTCTTTACGGCCACCATCACCGACCCTCGTCTACTGGACCGCTCACGTTGGCTCTTCGAAATTCAATCGAAAGCCGGCGAGGCGGCCCTGATTTCCCGCACCCCGCAGTTGGTGAAGCTCTGTTCGGAGCGCTTCATTCGCGAAGTCGTTCGCCGCGCCGTTCCCGGGCTTACGCTCACCCATCTGCCCACGCCGCCTCCGGCCGTGCCCGCCAAGGTGGAGGCCCAATATTTTGGCGTCTCGAAGTCTGGCCCCTGCTGGGACCACATCATGGCCTCCCGCCAAGTGGGCCTTTACGTCCCCGGTGACTTTCCCGCGCCCCAAGTTTCGCTGATCATCTTAACGGAGGACGAAGCAGGCTCATGACCACCACGCGCTCCGGACGGATCTCGCTCGTCTTTCAAGAAATCCTCACCGCCATCGTCCGCATTCGCGCGGGCCGGGAGCAGATCCCGAGTCTTGAGCACTTTCGCCAGCAGATGCGCGGTGCGCTGGCCGGTGCGCAGGAAGAGGCGGTCCGCCGCGGCTACATCCGCGCCGAAGCCTTACTCGCCGCCCAGGCCGTGGTCGCGTTTCTCGACGAATCGGTATTGAACTCGCCCAATCGCTCCTTGCATGAGTGGGTGCGTCAGCCGATCGGCCCCGAATACTTCCAGCAGCACGTAGCCGGCGAAGAGTTCTTCAAAAACATCCGCAACCTGCTCACCGGCGACGATTCGCCCAAGACGGCCGACACGCTTGAGCTCTACCAACTGTGCCTGTTGCTGGGCTACCGCGGCCGTTTCGGCGATAACCGCGAAGGTGACATCCGTGCCATCGTCGATCGCATCACGGAGAAGGTGCAGCGCATTTATGGCCCGCGCCATTTGCTTAGCCCCGAATGGCGTTCGGGCGCGGAAGCCGTGCCCCAGCAACTGAACCCCTGGGGCCGCCGCCTCACCTGGATCGCCGCCGGTGCGGCCGGCCTCTTTGTCGCCTTGTTCCTCATCTATTGGCTCGTCCTGAGCGGCCAAGTCTCCTCGCTCGGAGGCCGCGCATGACCTGGATGATCATTGTCGCCATTGTGCTCGTCATGGCCATCGCCGGCGGACTCATCTGGTTTCTCTTCCGTGGCAAGAAGACTGCGGTTCCCGTAGCGGGCAACGACGTCGCCTATCTGGCGCGCGAAGCCGGCCAGCGCCTCGCCGCTTCCTCGCGCCCCACGCTCGCCCGCCTACCGGTGGTGCTGGTGGTGGGCGATCCGCAGGCGAGCAAGACCACGGTGATCGTCAACTCCGGCCTCAATCCCGAGTTACTCGCCGGGCAGGACCGCGAAATGGAAAACGGCCCGGTGCCGGCCACGCCTTGCGCGAACTTCTGGCTGGCCGGCGGCGCGGTGCTAGTGGAAGCGGGTGGTCCGCTCTTGGCTCAACCCGGTGGCGTGGCCGGCTTGGCCGCCACCGTGCGCGCCGCGACCAGCGCCAACCTGCTGGGCGCCGCAGCCCAGTCGCCCCGCGCGCTCGTTGTATGCGTCGACGCCGGACAGTTCCTTGAACCCAATGCCACCGCAACTACGGCCGCCAGCGCCAAGCGCATTCGCGCGATCGTGGGAGAAGTCGCCCAAGCCTGGTCCACCCGCATGCCCATGTACGTGCTCTTCACGAAGATGGACCGCCTCCGCTACTTCAGCGACTATGTCCACAATCTGTCGCTCGACGAAGCGGGCCGCGTCTTCGGTTTCACCTTGCCGCTCGCCTCATCACTGCAGCCCGGCATCTACAATCAGGAACAAGCCGCCCGGCTCAACCAGGCCTTCGACGTCGTAGAAGACTCCTTCATCGACTCGCGCACCGAACTCCTCCGCCGCGAAAACGAACCCGCCCGCGGCCCCAATACCTACGAGTTTCCCCGCGAGTTCCACAAGCTGCGCGACGAAATGGTGCGCTTCCTGGTGGAGCTCGGCCGCCCCAGCCAACTGCAAGCCACGCCCTTTCTCCGCGGCTTCTTCTTCACCGGCGCGCGCCCCGTCAGCATGCCTGGCGCGCAAAATCCCGGGCAAATGGCCGCCGCTCGCCGCGTGCCCCAATGGGTCTTTTTGGCCGGCTTCTTCCGCGATGCGCTGCTCGGCGATAAGCTCGCCTTTGAGGCCGCTAAGGCCAACACTTCGGCCGGCCGCACGCGCAATTGGCTGCTGGGCGCTGCCGCCGCCGTCAGCGTTATCTGGCTTACCGGCGCCACGGTCTCGTTCTTCAATAACCGCGCCATCCTCACCGAAGCGCAGCAGGCCGCCGCGATGCCCATGCGGCCGGATTCGCTCGAAGGCCTCCGCGCCGTCGAAGCCCTGCGCCTGCCCGCCCAAGCCGTCTCGGACCATCGCAAATACGGCCCGCCTATGTCCTATCGTTGGGGCGTCTATCCTGGTGAACCCATGCAGGACGCGGTTCGCGAAACCTACTGCCGGGCCCTTGAGCGCACCATGCTCACCGAGAGCCGCCAGTCGCTTGAGCGGCGGCTCTCCTCGCTCACCTTCGCCCCCGGTCCCGGCGACGACTACGATACGGCCTATCGCGAACTCAAGGCCTACCTGATGCTCACGTCGAATCCCGAACGCGCCGACGCGGGCTTCCTGGCCAACATCCTCACCACTCGCTTCACTACGGCGCGCAACCTGGAGCCCAATAGTGAATTCGCCAAGCTGGCCGAGAATCAGTTCCGTTTCCTGGGCACCCAGCGAGCTTCAGGCTTCTGCGGCGGCCGCGCGCAACCCGCTGCCGTGGCCCAGGCCCGCGTGTACCTGAATCGCTTCCCGCTGGTCGACCGCGTCTACCGCTCGATGATCGAAGAGGTGAATCGCATGGGTCCGCCGATCCGCTTCAGCGACTCAACCTTGGCTGTCAGCGATCCGCGCGAAGTGGGCTACGCGTTCTCAAAACCCGGCTTCGACCAGATGAAGACCGCCATGGGCAAGGCGCTCGAATACCTCGACCGTGAGCAATGGGTGCTCGGCAAAACTCAGGGCGAGGCCACCCCCCAGGGCCTGCTCTCTGAGCTCTCCAGCCGCTATCAGCGCGACTTCCAGGCCCAATGGAATAGCTTTGTCGAGGGTGCTTCCGTCAACCGCTATGCGGGCTTGAAAGACGCCGCCACCAAGCTCGCCAGCCTCGCTTCGGCCGAATCGCCCTTGGCCAGGCTCTTCTGCCTGGTGTCGGTGAATACGCAGGTGGACAATGCCGCTATCAGCGAACCTTTCAAGCCTTTCCAAGGCTTCACGCCGCCCGGCACTTGCGCCAAAGCGCCCACCGGCCCGGGCAATCAGAACTACCTGCAAGGCTTGATCGGCCTACAAGTGGGCGTCGACCGCATCGCCAATGCCTCCAACCCCGACGCCGAACGCCTTACCGAAAGTGACCCGGCCAAGGCCGCCGCCATGAGCACCGCCCAGCAGTTGAACCTCGGCGCCAAGCCCGCCCAACTCCTGAAGGACCCCATCCTTTTTGCCGAGGGCCTCTTGAAAGGCGTGCCCGCCGCCGCCGCTAACGGCAAGGGCGGCGGCTTCTGTGCTGAACTCCGGCCCGTGCTTGGCAAGTATCCCTTCGCCGCCGGCGGCTCTGCCGAGGCTCAGCCCTCTGACCTCGCCGCCGTCTTCGCCCCGGGCACCGGCCGACTCTTCACCTTTCCGCAGGAAGCGCTCTCTGAATTCGTCTCGCCCGGCATTGGCGGCCGCTTTATGGCCAAGAGTGATGCGCGCGTCCCGGTGAACCCGTCCTTCCTCAATTTCCTAAACAAAGGCGGCGCGCTTTCGCGGCTCTTCTACGGCGCCGGCCCCACCATTCGCGTACCTTTCTCCCTGCAAGTGGCGCCCTCACCGGATCTTGAGAGCGTCGTCCTCCAAATCGGCAGCAAGACTCTCAAAGCCGGCAGCGGCGGCGGCCGGCAGGACTTCGTGTGGCCCGAAGACGCAATGACCGTCCGCCTCCAGGCCCGCTCCAAGGACACCGCCCCGCCCGCCGCCGAATTCTCCGGCCCCTGGGCCGTCACCCGCTTCTTCGCCGCCGCTGACGAGTACTCCTCCTCCGGCTCACAGGGCTCGGCTCTCTTTCGTTTGAAGAACACCGCCTCCTTGGGCCGCACCGCCAGCACCAACAGCGAGGTAGCTATCCGCATCACCATCGACATGAAAGGCGCGCCGCTCACGCTTCTGCCCCGGGACCTCCAACTGGGCTGCATATCGGCCATCGCCAGGTAAAGAAGGGGACTCGTCATGCGGCAACTACAACCTGTACTTTGGACCAAAGGCACGCTCCTCAGCCCGCAGCATCTGCAAACGCAGGACCGTTTCCTCGAAGACCTGCTCCGCTTCCGCATCGAAGCCCTCGCCTACTGCCCTTGGGGCTTCCGCCAACTGCGCATCGACCATGATGCCGTCGCCACCGGCGCCTTCGCCCTCACCTCCGCCGAGGGCATCTTCCCCGACGGCCTGCTCTTTGACGTTCCTGGCTCCGACGCCGCGCCCCCGCCCCGCCCGCTTACCGATCACTTTCCCGCCGAAGTGGATTCGCTCGATGTCTTCCTGGCCGTGCCGCACTACCGTTTGAAGGGCGTCAACATAATGGCCCCCGGCTCGCCCGCCAACACGCGCTTCGTGGCCGAAGTCTCTATGATTCGCGACGAGGCCCGCGCCTCCATCGAAAAGCCAGTGCAAGTCGCCCAGAAGAGCATGCGCTTTCTCTTCGAAGGCGAAAGCCGTGAAGGCTACTCCTGCCTGCGCCTGACGCGAGTCGTCCGCGGCCCCGCCGGCGACTTTCAGGTCGACCGCCAAGTGGTGCCGCCCCTGCTGGATTTTCGCGCCCACGATCGTCTGCTCGGTATCGCCCGCGGCATCGTCGAGTCGCTCTCCGCCCGCAGCACCGAACTCTCAGCCACGCGGCGCCACAAAAACCAAAGCCTCGCCGACTTCACCTCCGCCGACATCGCCAGCTTCTGGCTCCTCTACACGGTCAACTCGCACTTACCCGGCTTCCGCCACTTATTTGAAGTAAAAGGCGGCCATCCCGAGCAGTTATTCGCCGAGATGCTGGCCCTCGCCGGGTCACTGACGACGTTCTCGCAAACCTTGCACCCCCGCGACCTCCCCGTCTACGACCACGACCATCCCGCCAACTGCTTCGCCGACCTCGACGAAAAACTACGGCTGTTGCTCGATACCGTCGTCCCCAAGAGCTACGTCTCTTTAGTGATGAAGCAGGTGCAAACTTCGGTCTACGCCGCGGCCATGGCCGACGAACGTTACTTCCACAACACCCGCATTTACTTAGCTATTCGCGCCGATATGGACCACGGCGAACTCATCTCCCGCGCCCCCGCCCTGGTGAAAGTCGCCTCCAATAATCAAATCGAAAAACTGATCCGCCAAGCCGTGTCCGGCATCGGCATGACCCACGTTGGCCGCCCCCCGGCCAACTTACCCATCAAACTCGACTACGAGTATTTCCAGTTACAACCCACCGGCACTTACTGGGACTCGGTCGTTCGCTCGCGCAACATAGCCGCCTGGGTCCCGGGCGACTTTCCGAATGCGGAGCTTGAGTTAGTCATTTTGCTGCCTCAGGCACAGTAAATGGCGCGCCAATCATGTCCATCCCATCTTTGCGAGTAACTGCCGACCTGCCCGATGGACGAATCGAACGGCAGTTCTCCGCCGGATTCCGCATTGGACGCCTCGACGAATGCGACATCGCTATTAAGGATTCTTTCGTCAGCCGCTATCACATCGAAGTCTTCCCTGAAGCCGGACAATGGCACTACCGCGATCTTGGCAGTGCCAACGGCATTTTCCTCGATAGCCAACGTGCCGATTCCGGCCTCATCGGAAACGGCACCCGCCTCCGCCTCGGCGTTGGCGGACCCTTCCTCACCTTTGAAACCGTCGCCGCCAAGCCGCCCAAGGACCTTGACGCCTACCTCAACCGTTACTTCGAAGACGGCCAAGGCGGCGAACCCGCCGGCGAACATACCGTAATGATCCGCAAGGCCTTTTCCCAGGTGAAGAAGAAGCAGCAGCGGAAATATGGCTGGATCTTCGTCGCCTTGGCCGTTGTCATCGTCGCCATCGGAAGTTACTCCTTTTGGATCCACCAGCAAACCAAGGACCAGTTAGGCCTCGCCCGCACGCTCTTCTATAGCTTGAAAGCCGTTGAACTGGATATCGCCGGACTCGAGAAGTTACTCGACAACAACCCGGAGAGCCGCGAGCGAATCCGGCAGTTACAATCGCGCCGCGAAGCCATGCGCGACGACTACGAGAAGTTTCTTGCCGCCATCCGCAAAAGCGACGCCCAAATGTCTCCCCGCCAACGCCAAATCGTCCGCGTGGCGCGCATCTTCGGCGAATGCGAACTCGACCTGCCACCGGACTTCGTCCGCGAAGTAGAAACTTACATCGAGAAATGGCGCTCTTCGAATCGGCTCTCCATCGCCATCCGCACCGCCGTCGACAAGGGCTACGTACCCGTCATCACTCGTGAATTACTAGCCCAGCAATTACCGCCCCAATTCTTCTATCTCGCGCTCCAGGAAAGTAACTTCGATCCTTTTATTAGCGGCCCGCCCACGCGCTTCGGCTTTGCCAAAGGCATGTGGCAGTTTATTCCTCAGACCGGTGCCCAATACGGCCTCAAGATCGGCCCCCTGGTAGACTTTGCCCGGCCGGACACAGCCGACGATCGCCATAATTGGGAGAAGTCGACGCGCGCCGCCGCGCATTATCTTAAGGACCTATACGCGACCGATGCCCAAGCCTCCGGCTTTCTGGTGATGGTTTGCTACAACTGGGGCGAAGGACAGGTGCTGCCTCTCGTTCGTGGCATGCCCAATAACCCGCGTGAACGCAATTTCTGGCGCCTCCTCGCCGGCCACCGCGCGCGCATTCCGCAGGAAAGCTACGACTACGTCTTCTACATCCTCTCCGCCGCCGCCATCGGAGAGGACCCGCGATTGTTTGGCTTCTCCTTCGATAATCCGCTAGGGAAGTGAATCGGTAGGACCCCACGCTTGGTCAGCGGGGGCTGGAGCGGGTGGTGAGGTGACGAAACGAACCTGGGAGTTGTTGATTCTATGGGGTGCTATCTAGCGCCGCGCTTCGGACAAGAGCGCTCCGGCCATAGCCGCCAATGGCACCACCCGGTCCACTCCGCCCCGCTTAATCGCTTCCCGAGGCATACCGAAGACCACGCAACTGGCCTCGTCCTGGGCGAAAGTCCGCGCCCCGGCCTGCTTCATGGCTAACAAGCCTTCGGCGCCGTCGTTGCCCATGCCGGTGAGGATCGCGCCCACCGCGTGGGCCCCGGCCGCTTGCGCCACCGACCGGAACAACACATCCACCGCCGGCCGCTGGTAGCAGACCATCGGCCCATCCTTCACCGCCACCTGATAGCCCGCCGCCACGCGGCGCACCAGCAGGTGAAAGTTGCCGGGGGCGATCAAAGCCAAGCCCGGCTCCACCGCGTCGCCATCGCGGGCTTCGCGGACCCGCATGGGGCATAGCGAATCCATCCGTTCGGCAAACGCGCGCGAAAAGACGGCCGGAATGTGTTGGGCGATCACCACGCCGGGGCTGTTATCGGGCATCTGCCGCAAGACCTGATGAATCGCTTCGGTGCCGCCAGTGGAAGCGCCAATGGCGATCAAGGCGGAGGGCGGATAGGCCCCGCTCGCGTGGAGTAAGGGCGCTACCGGGGGAGCCTCCGTGGCGCGTTCGGTTTTCTTCACCCGCGCCACCGAAGCCGCGCGTACCTTCGCCACCAACTGCTGCGACAGCTCGCCCACCGATTGCGGCCCGCCTGGCTTCGCCAACACCTCCACCGCCCCCGCCGCCATGGCCTCCATCGTCGCCTGGCTGGATCGCGTCCCCAGCGAACTGATCACAATCACCGGCATCGGCCGAAAGTGCATCAGCCGCTTGAGGAAGTCGACGCCATTCATGCGTGGCATCTCGATATCGAGCGTCAGCACATCGGGCGACAGGGCCAGAATCTTGTCACGCGCCACAAAGGGATCGGGCGCCGTCCCCACTACCTCAATGTCCTCGGCGGCGGAGAGGCATTCGGTGAGCAGCTTGCGCACAATCGCCGAATCGTCCACCACCAGCACCCGGATCTTGCGCCCGAGCATCATGCTCCTTCGTCGACCGAGAGAACCACGGTGAGGGTCCCGTGGTCGATCGCCCAGCTCTTCCGCGCCGTCCGGCCAGCGCGCGGCGCCAAGGCCACCTCCGGGCTCATCAGCATCGGCGACCCCAGGTCGAAGCTCATCTGTGTCTCCATATGACTCACCATCGACCCGCAGAGCATGTTCGCGAGCTCACAAGCCATCTCGCCCACTTGCCGCTCTGGGAGATCCGCCTCATCCTCGCCCAGAAATCCGGCCGCCAACGGCCGCATCGCCGCGGTCGTAATCGCCAGCGCGAGTTCGCCCGAGGGGCAACCTCGAAAGGTGAGCGCCGCCGCCAGACGGGGACTGCCCGCGTCGCTCTCCGGCGATGTTTCCCCCGAAGTTTCTGAGAAAAACATGGTCTCGAGCACGGTCGCCACCACCGTGTCGAGCAACGCATCCAGGTTCCGTTCAGGCATCGGCCCAGGCATCGGCTCAGGCATCGGCTCAGTCATCGGCTCAGTCATCGGCTCAGGCATCGGCTCCGGCATGGCTCACCTCCAAAACACGCTCCATCTCCATGGCCAGCACATCGGGCGGAAAGGGCTTCGTGACGTAGCCGCGCGCCCCCAGGGTCATCATCTTCTTCACCCGGTTGGTGCTGGCATCGGTGGAAACGACAATCACCGGCACGCTGCGCAGCAGCTCGTCCTGCTCCATGCGCCGCACCAGTTCCTCGCCGTTCATGTCCGGCATGTTGATATCGGTCAACACCAAGTCCACCCAGCTTTGGCCCAGCAACTCCAGCGCTTCCAGGCCATTGCCCGCCTCAAAGATTTCGCCGATGTCGAGTCCGGTGAGACCCACCACCTTGCGGATGAAGGAACGCATCACCGGCGAATCGTCCACAATTAGTATCTTTAGCGCCATCGTTAATTCTCCTTATGCCGCCCCGGCATCGGTGACGGGCATGCGCCGCCCCACGCCCAGTTCGCGTTCACCTTGCCCGCACATCTGCAGCCACACCCGCCCGGAACCCACCTCCAGCCGTACCGTTCGTGGCAGGCTGCCGCCCGTCTCTTCCACCTTCGGCGCCAAGCCCACCTTCCACAAAGCCTTCCGCAGCGCCAGGCAATTCCGCTTGCCGATATTGAAGACGCCTTTATCGTCGATCACCTGTGCGCCGCCGGCCGCCACCACCACCAGCCGCCGCTTGTCGGCGCCCTGTTCCACCATCGCCCGGAAGAGCCTGGTGACGCCGGTGTCGGCAAACATCCACGGATGCGTATCGGCCTTCTCCGGCGACAAGGACGATTCCGGAAGCATGTAATGCACCATGCCCCCCACCTGCGCCGCCGGATCGTGCATCATCACCGCAATGCAAGAACCCAACGCGTAAGTGGTAATCACCGCGTCCGGGTTCTTGCTGACGCCGCCGTCTCCTACGCCTACTACCAGTTGTTTCATGAACGCCTTCCCGGTTTCCGGTAGACCGCCGGCTTAATCTGTTCGAGGCCATGCTTGACACCCGTCAGGCTCTCCGAATGCCCCACCAACAGATAGCCGCCGGGCTCGAGACGCGTCGTCAGTTGGTTCACCACCAACTCCTGCGTCTCCCGGCCAAAGTAGATCATCACGTTGCGGCAGAAAATGATAGCAAAAGGACCGATTTTCGGCAGCGGCTCAATCAGATTCAGCCGTTTGAACTCGATCATCCCGCGCACTTCCGGCCGCATCCGGTACCAGCCTTCCCCTCGCCCCTCGCCGCGCTGCAAATACTTGCGGATCCAGGGCTCCGGCCCCTCCGCCGGAAAACGGTCCGCCCGGTACATGCCGCGTTCAGCCGCCGCCAGGACCCGCGTCGAGATGTCGGTCGCCAGAATGGAGTGCCCTTCGCTGGGCTTCCCGTGCTCGCGCAAAGTCATCGCAATGCTGTAGGGCTCCTCGCCTGTCGAGCTCGCCGCGCACCACACCCGCAGCGGCCCCGGCCGCTCCGGCAGGATCCGTTCGCGCAAAAAATCGAAATGCGCCGGCTCGCGAAAGAAGTTGGTGTGGTTGGTGGTCAGCACGTCGATCAACGACACCAGGGCCTCGCCCGTCGTGTCGCTCTTCACGTATTGCTGATACTCGCGGACCGACCGGAAGTTCAACTCCCGCATCTTTTTGGCCAGCCGCCCGGCCACCATCTGCTGCTTACCTTCGCCCAATTCGAGGCCAAAGGAATGGCGCGCCAGGTGCGCAATGTCGCGGTACTCGTCTTCGGTCAAGCGCACCGGGCCCAAGGCCGCTGCACTGTCTACGGACGGGTTCATCCGGCCGCTCCCAGGCGGAAGATGCGGTCGAGGTCCAAAATCAGACTCACCCGGCCATCGCCCAGAATCGCGCCGCCCGCCACGCCCGGCGTATCGCGCAAGCTCTCACCCAGGCTCTTGATCACCACTTCCTGCTTGCCGATCAACTTGTCCACCATCAGACAGAAGCGCTGATCGCCCGCTTCGGCCACCACCAGCAAACACTGGGTGGCGTCCTCCGAGCAAGGCGTCACCCGCAAGCGCTGGTAGAGGCGCACCACGGGCAGCAACGTCTCGCGCACCATCGCC
>JBBQQS010000132.1:0-11258 GCA_038215525.1 Bryobacterales bacterium | reverse complement strand
ATCCAAGGCCAGAGTGGCCTTTATACGCTGATCGTGAGTAACATTGCCACGGCGTCGGCAACCGGTCCAATTACGGTGACCGACACGCTGAATGCCAACTTGTCATTCGTGAGTGGATCGGGCGGCGGGTTTAGCTGCTCGGCGGTTGGCCAGTTGGTAACTTGCACGAACCCCTCGGCGATGGGGCCGTTGGGGAGCGCTGTCATCAACCTGGTGGTAAACGTGTCGGCGGCGGCGCCGGCTTCGATCACCAACACGGCTTCGGTGGCTTGCGCTTGCCTCGAAAGCAACACGGGCAACAACGCATCCAACACGGATACGGTGAGCGTGGCAGCCAACATCACCGCGCTGGTTACGCTGGATCTATCGGGGATTGCCACCAGCCGCCTAGGCGTTTCGAGCGGCACGGTGACCATCACGAATAACACAGCTTCCCCGTTCAGTGGGCCGATTCACTTAGTATTTAGTAACTTGCCGGCGGGGGTGACTGTGATTTCCCCGTCGGGCGCAACTGGCGGTAATTCGTACCTTACCCAGGTGGGCTCGCTCGCGCCTGGAGCTTCGATAACGATCACGACTCGCTTTAACAATCCGGCGCGTGGAGCCGTCAGCTACACGCCCATCATTCTATCGGGGACACTCTAATATGAAGAAGATACTCTGCGGACTTTTACTGGCGGTGGGCGCTGTTTCGGGAGCCCCGATCATCTATGACTTTTCGATTGTGACGGGCTTGGCGGGCACCCCAGGTGCGCTGGATTTTCAATACAATCCGGGACCGGCGGCGGCGCAAACCAGTACGGCCACGGTTTCACTGTTTGCCCCAACAGCCACCTTAAGCGGACCGGTAGCAACGCCAGGCGCGCCTTCGGTGACGGGGTCGCTTTTGACGTCGCTTGCGCTCAAAAATGATCCAGGATTCAACGACTACTTCATCAACTACACCTTCCCAGCCTTGATAACGTTTCAACTGACGTTTTCGGGACCGGGGGTGGACACGCCCTCGAACACCGGCGCCGGTAGCACGTTCGCCTTTTCGCTTTACGACGCGGCGGGCACGACTCCGCTGAATAGCTCGAATATTGACGGTTTTTTGTTCCGAATTGACTTGAGCAACCAAGGGTTGGCGATCGTGCAGAATTTTGCGGCAGGCGGAACGACGGTGTCGGCGACAACATCGTCAATAGTACCGGAGCCTTCTTCGCTTCTGGTGGCGCCAGCCTCGTTGGTGCTGCTGGCATTGTTGCGGCGGCGCAGCCGAGTTAGGTAGAAACCTCCAACCGGATTGTTTTAAATTTCAAGAGTTGTCAGCGGTGCGACTCGGCTGGAGGAGATTCTTCCCAGTTCCTCAACGCCGCCATCACCGCCATCGGAAAGACCAAACAAGAACTCCGCGGCCTCCGCAACCGCGACATCTAACGAGAACGAAGTGTGGGGCCGGCGTCCTCGCCGGTCGGGATCACCGAACCCTCAGGCCGCGAAATCAGCCGTCTGCCAAACCCCATTCACCAACAATCAAAACTCACCTGACTCACAACCCATCAATCACTTACCGAACACCAACCACCCGGAACTTACCACTCCCTCCGGTAAACTGGAATTAGGGTAGACCAAACCAACCCCCGATACCGAAATCTCCTCCCCCGAACCGGCCGAAAAAGCAGCCACCCCAAACGAACCCAAACTCCCCCCCGAAGAAGCCCGCGCCCTCGCCGAAAAGGCCAAAATTCGCCGCCTTATGGAAATTACAATTTAGGCCTGCGTCCGCTCGACCCCGACCACTCCGCCTAGCCCCGACCGTGAGGTCGGGGGTGACCAGCAAGTACCAGCGCACCCCACCTTAATTAGTGGACTGGCGCCTGGACGCTTTTCGCGCAACGGAAGCCGATGTTCGCTTGCCGCTGGGTGGGGCGTACCCAGTTACGAAAATAGACGGTGACGCGTTGCGGGGAGTCGCTCCAGGCACCGCCGCGGATGATGCGGTAGGTGCCTTCCTGGGGGCCGGGCGGGTCAGTTGCGGGGGACTTGGCGTAATAGTCGCGCTCGAAGTAATCGGCGATCCACTCGGATAAATTGCCCGCCATATCGTAGAGACCGAGGGCGTTGGGCTTGTATTTACCCACCTCCTGGGGACCTAGTTCGGTGCCAGCGCGAACCAGCCTGGCGTCGAATTTATCGCCCCAGGGAAAGCTTTGGCTCTCCAGACCACCTCGGGCGGCACGTTCCCATTCGGCTTCGGTGGGTAGGCGGCTGCCCTGGGCTTCGCAGTAGGCCTTGGCATCGTCCCAGGAGACGTTGTAAACCGGTAACTTCTCGGCACCGGCCGGGAGCTTGCCTTCGAGCCAATGAAACGGCACCCGTTGACGTTTCGCTTTTACGAAGGTGGCATATTCGGCGTGAGTTACTTCGTGGGAGTCGAGATAGAAGGCCGAAATAGTGACTTCGTGTAAAGGGCGGTCGTCCAGAAGAATTTGCGGCCGCATTTTCGTCGCGTCGTCCGAGGTTGATTTCGTCCGACCCATGGTGAACTTACCCGCGGGTATGAGCACCGGTTCGGAGTAAGCAGTGAAAGCGAGTAGAAATAAGGCGTGGCGCATTTAGACAAACAGATCGGCGATTTCATCGTCCAGCGCCATCTCGGTAGCGCCCAGCGTGTCGACATAGCGATAGGCGCGCCGCGAAGGAGTATTGGTGATTTCTTTGCGCCAATCGATGCCGAGGGCGGAGTAAATGGAGGCGTAGATATTTTCGGTCTTAATTTGGGCGCGCTTGTATTTCCAGCCGTTGTCGACCACGTGTTCGCCGGTGGCGTCGGTCTTGCCAATGATGCGGCCCGGCTTGACGCCGCCGCCGGCGTAGAGCGAAAGGTAGGCCAGATTATAGTGGTGCCGGCCGGCGATGCCATTGAGTGGTCCGGGCACGCGGCCGAACTCGGTCGCGACGACAATCAGGGTGTCATCGAGTAGGGTTTTTCCGGGCTGATGCGACGACGGGACTTTCTCGAGGTCGCGCATCAGGTTCGCCATCGCGCGGTCAAACTCGTTGCAGCGGATATAGTGGTTCGACTTCTTGGCGTGGTTGTAGATGTCGCGGTGGTGGTCCCAGTCGGGATGGACGATGTGGATATAGCGGGTGCCGGCATCGGCTTGCACTAAGTTGCGGGCGAGTAAGCAGCCGAGGCCGACTTCGTTGGCGCCGTAACGCGCCGTCTCTTCCTTACTCATCGCAAAGGCTTGGGGCCAGCGCGGATCGCCGAGGATTTGGTAGGCGCTCGACTGGAAATCCGAAAAGGTGCCGAAGGAACGGTCGCGGCCGCCACGATTCGGTGTCATCACGGTGTCGAGTTCTTTCAAGAGCCGATAGCGTTCGGCCAATACGGCCAGCGCTTCTTTGGAAGACGGAGCCGCGCCCGCGCCGGACTTGAGGTTCACGTCCAGCACCGAATGGCGCGGATGGAGAAAGCCGGTCGACAATGCGCCGCAGCCGGAGGTATCGAGCCCGCAACCCACGTAAGTCGGAAAGGTGTCGGAGGGGCGGCGTTGAGACTCCATCTCCATAGCGATCACCGAGCCGACACTGGGAATCTCGGAAGCTTGGGCAGGATTTAAGGGACGCCCGGCTTGGGTGTAATACTGGCCGCGGAAATGGACCACCTCGTGGCTCTTCATCGAGCGCACAATCGTGACCTTATCCATTTCTTTCGATAACTCAGGGAATAGCCGCTGGCTTAAGTAAAGGTCGTTCTTGATGGGCCGGACATCGAAGTCTTTCTGGGTGCCTTCGTTTTCCTTAAAGTCGAAGCTATCGATGTGCGAGAGCGCGCCGGCGAGTTCGATCAAGATACAGAAACGGGCGGTGCCGCGCGGGTTGCTGCGCCCGGCTGCCCGGAGTTGCACGGGCATTAAAGCTTGGTCAGCGAAGGCGCCGAGCAGGCCGTAGCCGCCAAGCTTGAGTAAGTCACGCCGGGCAGGGAAGAGATCGGAGATTCGCTGTTGCATGTTAGTAGTTAAAGATAAACTCCGGGCTATTCAAGAGAGCCCATTGTAAGTTCTCCGCACCGATACGGCGATCGGCGGCCATCGCTTTGAGTCCCACCTGGGTTTCCTTGGGGCTCGGCTGGCGAGAGATGGTTTGCAGGAATATCTTTTCGATGATCCGCCGGTTGTCGGTTTCGGTGTCGAGCAATTGCTTGAGGAGGCCGCCCTTGGCGGAATCAACCCGGTCGGTGACGACAGGCGACTGCATTAAGAGCATGGCCTGGAGGGACGAAGGCGGAACTTTCTTCGGCATGTCATCGCGGTTCGATTGGCCGAAGGTTTTCATAAAGCTTTGCACCTCGGCGTCGGCTTTTTTGGGTTCCGGCATCTGCATGGCCATGCCGACCTTTTCGGTGCCGCTCGAAAACTTACCCGGTCTGCCCGTGGCCAGGGCGATGGCGTCGTGTAACTCCGGCGCGGTGAGCATGCGGACATACTTGCGCGCATAGTAGGGCGCGTAAGTATCCTTCCACTCCCCGTCGAAACGCGAACTGAGCTGGTAGGCGCTCGAGTTCATGATGGTGCGGACGTAGTGCTTGAAGCTATATTGATGACGGCCAAAGTCGTCGGCCAGGGCGGTGAGTAGGGTGGGGTTCGACGGCTGGTCCCGCTTCAACAAGTCGAAGTCGTCCACCGGCTCTACGATGCCGAAGCCCATCAGTTCGGACCAGATCCGGTTGGCAAAGGCGCGACGGAACTGGGGATGGGTGGTGAGAATGCGGGCTAAGGCGTCGCGATAGTTTTCCCCGGCTTTTGGACGTTCGCCGCCCAGGATGAAGCGCGGCGAAGCATCGCCACCGCGGCGGGGCACGCGGACGATGCTTTCGGCCTTGGGGTCGTACTCTTTGCCCCCGTCGTCGACGGTGTACTCGGTGTTGGCCTGGTAGCCATTCTCCCAGTTCATGATCTGGCGGGTTTTGCCGAAGAAGGCAGCTTGGCCGAAGAATTCGTCGCGCTTTTTGGAAGTCAGAAAGAGATTTACTTTCTCGAGGTGATTCTTGCCGTCATGGCAGGAGATGCAGGCCAGGTTGAGGCCGAGAAAAACCTTGGAGTAAGTGACGGTGAACTCATCGACGGTATCGGGTTGGTTCACTAAGTCATGGGCATCGGGCGCTTCCGGGTCGTCTTTGGCCTTGACGAAGTCACGAGCGTAGTACATGCCAGCGGGCACCGAGAAACTACTCTTGCCGGCCCCGGTCAAGAGGTCGGTCACCACTTCGTTATAGGGCCGATCGAGCTTCAGCCACTCGCGCAGCCAGAAGTGGAATAAGTTCAGCCCGGAGCCCATGCGGCTGCCGGCGCGGAAGAGATCGGAGAAGTAGTAAGTCCATTTGTCAATGAAGGCGTCGCTGTTGGTGAGCGTGTCAATTAACTTGGTACGCTTCTTGGGGTCGCGATTAGTGAGAAAGGCCTCCAACTCCGCCGCGGGGGGGATGCGGCCGGTGGCGTCAAGCCAAGCGCGGCGGGCGAATTGGTCATCGTCGGCGAGGGCGGCGTGCGGTACTCCGTCGCGTTTCATCCGACCGAAAACTTGCTCGTCGATAAAGTTGCGATAGGGGACCGGCGCGGAATTCGCCGCCCGGGCCGGAGAGTATCGGGCGGTGAGGGCGGCCGCCGCTTTGGCCTTCTGCGGGGGAGGCTCGATCATCGGCGCGTGAGCGCGCTCCAACTCGGGCGTTTGCCCCAGTAATACCAGAGAGATAAGGAATAAGCCGTACTTCACCTAACGCCTCCGAAAAATCTGCACGCGTTTGCCATTCACTTCCGCCACATAAAGCCGGCCTTGACGATCGGTCGACATTAGGTGGGGTAACTGCAAGGTCTGCGGGTCGCCCCACTGTTCTTCTATTTTGCCGCTATCTAAACCGAAATGGAAGATCTTATTGATGTCGCCTTCAGAAACCAGAAGCTGCTTGCCGTGCACCAGTAAGCCGAAGGGGTTGCCGAAACCAGCCCAGATGGCTACGAACCTACCGGAGGCATCGAAGACTTGCACGCGATTGTTGCCACGGTCGGCGACGTAGATGCGATTCTTGCGGTCGATCCCCAAGCCGTGGGCGGTGGCGAACTCGCCTTCGCCTTTGCCTTTCTTTCCCCATTGGCCGAGATACTTTCCTTTGGCGTCCAGGTGCACGATGCGGCCATTGCCGGAGTCGGCGACGTAGATTTCGCCTTTCGAGGAGAAGACGAGGTCATCGGGGGAGCGGAAGTGCTTTTCGTCCGGCCCCGCCACACCGACTTCGCCGAGCGTCTGTAAAAGCAAGCCTTCGGGCGAGAACTGGCGCAGGACATGGTTGCCGTTGTCGGTGGTCCAGACGTTGCCCGCGCGGTCGGTGCGTAGACCGTGTGCGACCTTGAACATGCCCTCGCCCCAGCCCTTGACGTAGTCGCCTTTGGGGCTGAACTTCAGCAACGGCGGCTCGCCCCGGTGGAGCACGTAGAAATGGCCGTCGCGGGCGACTTCCACCGCCGACATGGCCCCCAGTTTCACTTCCGGAGGAATGCGCACGAAGCCCTCAGAGACGAAGGCTTCCGCGGCGATGGCTAAGGTGAGGAGGATCAGCATGGGGTTAGAAGTACAATTTTAGGGCTAATTGACCGACGCGGGCATCTCGCGACGAGATAATGGTACCGAAAGCGGCACTGGCATTGCGCCCATCCGGGCCGGCGCCGAAGTTATCGTTGGCCAAACCGAGGTTCACGCGGTTGGTGAGGTTAAAGGCTTCGGCACGGAATTGGAGCTTGAAGCGCTCCGTGAGTTGCGTGTCCTTGATGACGGAAAAGTCGATGTTAAAGGCGCCCGGGTGGCGCACGTTCGGGATTGTCCGGCCGACGTTGCCGAAGGTAAAGTTGGGCGGGTTGACGAACTGAGAGGTGTCAAACCAGCGCTGTGCCGTACCCCCGTCAAGCTTGGCGCTGACGCCGGTAGAG
The DNA here is from genome assembly GCA_038215525.1 of Bryobacterales bacterium. Classification (GTDB taxonomy): domain Bacteria; phylum Acidobacteriota; class Terriglobia; order Bryobacterales; family Bryobacteraceae; genus JALHNI01. The sequence continues at coordinate 4,290 of JBBQQS010000132.1, read as the reverse complement.
TTGGGGCGGTCGGCCTGGAAGTTACTGGCCCCGCGCACCGTCAAGGGTACCCCGTTCTGGACCACGGTGATCGTGTTCACCTGCCAGCCGCCCACGAGTTTTCGCAGCGCCCCATTGGCGGGATTCATTCGCTTGCCCTGGCCAAACGGGAGCTCATAAACCAGACTGAGAACGCCCCGCCGCGAGACGTCCGCCGGGTCCACCGCACGTTCGGCACGGCGGTTGTAGAGGCCATTCTGAAAACCATTATCGTTTGTCTGCTCCACCGCCCCAAAGTCCACCGGAACCACGGTGGAATCGGAGATCTTCTTACCACCCGTGAAGGCGAAATTCATCAGAAAACCCTGGGCAAAGCGACGCTTCACGCTGATAAGTAATAAGTGCGACATGTAATTGCCATAGCGGGGATTGGTAATCGAAACGCCGTTGTACTGCGGATAGGGCATCAGCGAGCGTTCCCGGGAGATATTCGCCGCGCCTAAGCCGCCGGGGATTTTGCCAGCCAACGGATTGGGTACTAAGTCGTTCAACGAAAGCTGCAATTGCTGACGGATTTGTGGGTCAATCTGGTTGAGGTTGTAACCGCCGGCCGCAAAATGATTGCCTTTGTTGGCGGAGTAAGTCATGTCCACTAACCACTCACCCACTTGCTGTTGCACGGACAAGTCCCATTGCTGGGAGAGTGGCGTGGCCGGGTAAGATTCATAGACGTTCGCTGCCTGCCCGAGTAAGGCGCTGGGGCCCGCGCTGAAGCCGGGCGACTCCACGGGCGCAAAGGGAAAACCCTCCTGAAAGCGAAAGGCTCGTCGACCGGGTTCCGCCGCCACATAGGCGGTGCGGGTGGTAGAGAACAATTGCGGATTACCCAGGAAGGTGCGAAAGAAGATGGCGGGGTAAAATATGCCATACCCGCCGCGCAACACAGTTTTGCCCTTGCCGAAGAGATCCCACGCGAAACCGAGGCGCGGGCCGAAGTCATTATAATCCGGCCCCAGGAAGGACCGTGGCTGCCCGTCACGGCCGGCGAACACCACGGCGCCGGCCCGGCCGGTAATCGGCTCGATCTTGGAGAGGTCTAAGTTAATATGCCCATTGTTCCGCTCGTAGGGCTTCTGCTGATAGTCCCAACGCAGGCCCAAATTCAAAGTCAGGCGGCGCGTCACTTTCCAGTCGTCCTGGACGAAGACGCTGGATGCGAAGGCGTGCCAGGAGTTTCCCAGAATGCGATCGATGAAGGAAGTATTTACTTCGCCCAGCAGGAACTGGGCCAGATTATTGCCGGTATTCGCCGCCACCTGCGGATTGGTCGTAAGTCCGCCGAAAGAGTAGTCGCCCGATAGCGCCGCGCCCTGTTTATTACCGCCGTAAAGAATGCGATGGTTGTAACCTATTTTGAGCGTATGTTTACCGGCGATCTTGGTGATCATGTTTTGCAGGTCCCAGTTGAGTGACCCGCGCGTGCCGGCGGCTTGGCCGCCAATCGTGCCGAAGCCGAAGTCGATTTGCGGCATCTGTTCGGAGGGTACGCTGGCGGGTAAGCCCAGCTTGCGTGGCCAGTCCTTACCGAAATTTACGGCGGCAAAGACAAAGTTCTGGCGCATCAAGCCCACGCGAAGATTATTGATGAGGGTGGGCGAGAAGGTATGGGTATCGCTGACGACTGCGTTGCGGTTAGTTTGATCGTCTTCTCGATTTTGGCCCACCGTGGGGTCAGTAAAGATACTGTTTCCCGTCGGTACGTGCTGGGCCGAAGTATAGCGCAGAAAAATGGAGTTCTGGTCGCTAAAGCGATGATCGAGTTTCCAGTTAGTTTGATTCCAGTTGACGGCGGTGAGGGAAGTATCTTGAAAGTTCTGATTAAAGGTGAACGGATTGATGGGCGCCTTGTTCGGCTCCGGCCAGAAGGCCAAAACCTTCGGCGTTACAGTGTCGAAGCGGGAGCGGGGGACGATGTTTCCGGGGAGCGGATCGCGTACCAGTCCTGGCCCCGCCGGGTTAGCCCGAACGGTGTTGGGATCGAAGATGGGGGTAAAGACCCCTTGCCCATTGGCGAGCGTGGAGAAGTCTCCCTGCTTCCAGGCGGCGATGGGTACGGTGGCGATGCGCGGGTTCGACCGGCGGAGGCTATAGCCTTCGTAATTGTAAAAGCCAAAGGTCTTATTCTTAATGAAGGCTCCGCCCACCGTGCCGCCATATTGGTTGTATCTCAACGGCAGACGAGCGGTGGCAAAGGCATTGCGCGCGTCTAACTTGTCGTTGCGAAAGAACTCGTACAGGGTGCCATGAATCTGGTTGGTGCCGGACTTAGTCACGAGATTAATGGTCCCGCCCGCCGTAAAGCCAAACTCGGCCGACATCGGGCCGCTTTGCACCTTGAACTCCTCCACGGCATCCACGGTGGGAGGCACGCCCACTTCGCCCACGTAAGAAAGGACGTTGTTATTGCCATCGAGCATCTGGGCGTTCATCGAGTTCGGGGAACCATTGATAGACAGCGAGGAGATGTTTACCCCGCGATCGCCAAAGCCCGAGTTGGTGGGGCCGGCATTGGAGAAAACTCCAGGAGTAAGTAGCGTGAGCGATAGTGCGTTGCGGCCATTGAGCGGCAGAGCCTGCACCTGGCGGTTGTCGATAACGGTGCCGACGGTGGCGGAGTTGGAATCGACCAGGGCGGCTTCGCCCCGTACCTCGATCGTTTCCGCGACCTGGCCCACCTGCAACACCAAATTCACTTGTGCATACTGATTCACCTGCAGGGTGATGCCGGAGCGGATGGCGCGTTTAAAGCCGGACAACTCGGCCCGGACTTCGTAGCGGCCGACGGCGAGGCCCGGGGCCGTATAGAGGCCTTGGGAATTGGTTTGGGTGCGAAAGACGCCACCGTTGTCAACGTTACGCACTTCCACCTTGGCGGAAGCGACGACGGCGTCCTGCGAGTCGGTTACCATGCCGGAAAGGGTGCCGGTACCTTGTTGGGCGATGGCGAAGCAGGGTAGCGCTAAAAGAGTGAGCAGACGAAACACGATCGAGGCCTCATGGAATCTGAAATTTCAGGTGAGACGAGCATATCACAGTTGCCGTTTTTGGTGCAGCACCATGCGATCCATCAACTCCACGCCCTGTCCATTGCCGAGGGCGATCGGCTCAAAGCGAGTGACCGCCAGGCCCAGGGCTTCGCCGAAGGCTTTGGTGGCAAATCGCTGGTCGTTATGGACGAAGTGGCCGCCTGGCCCCAAGGACGTGACGATGCCAGCCATGGCGGCGAACAGGGCCCGGTCGTCAAGGTAGACCAGGACATTGGTGGCGATGGCGAGCTGGTAACGGCCGGTGGCGGAGGCGGCGTGGGTGGTGATGTTTAAAGTCTTCACGCACGCCACGGGATAGCGCTCGAGTACCCGTAGGACCTCCGGGCGCACATCGACGCAGCTGAGTGGGGTGCCGGTAAGCAGGAGTCGCTCCACTTGGTAGGCCCGGAGCGGGGTCTGGTCGGTGTAGCCTTCGCGGCGGGTAAGGTCAAGCCCGGGGCCGACCAGTAAGGTGTTCCCTGTGAGGCGCGGCCCCAGGATCTTAAGTGCCTCGTCGATCACTCGCGTCTGCGCGGGCGTGGTGTCGGAACTGAGACCTCGTCGTTGGTAGAGCGCGTCTCTGGCGGCTTCGCGCGTCTGGCTTCGCGCGGTGAGGAAATTCATGGTGTGGGTGAAGCAGGCCTCTGCGGTAAAGCTTGGCGGCAAGGCGCGGAAGAGATCCGCGATGAGGCGGTGGCGCTCATCGGTAACGGGCGCGGCGGCAAAGTCGGCGAAGCGTTGTTTGGCGAGCTGGTGCTCCAATCCCACGCGAGACCTTGGCAAGAAAATCCTCAGCCAACGCCAGCCGACCGGTCCTTGGCCGGTCATCGGTTAACACTCCGCGGGACGAGTGACTACCGGGGCAGGCTCCCCAGGCCTCGTTGCGGAACGCCTCACGCCTCCCACTGGCGCAGAACAGTCAGGAGCGCCTCGTTGGCGACGACGAGCGACAGATAGACCCCGGCCCACGACGGCGCACCGTTGGGCGTTATTGGTCAATCCTGGCCGGCGCGGAACCTTTGCGGACTGTTTGCGGACCGCTGGGCCCTGGTAGTCGGGGCGCTCAGAGCGCGTCGTCTTGATTCGGCCACGATCACTCCTGACGCTGAGGAAGGTCAACGGCTCAGGGCGGGACGCGGCGCGTGTTCCCTCATGGTCGTCGGTGCGTTTGTTGGCGCGCCGTTTACCGACAGGTCAGGTCCTCGCTGCCGGCGGGCCGCTCCTG
>JBBQQS010000131.1:0-11276 GCA_038215525.1 Bryobacterales bacterium | reverse complement strand
CCCAGGGTCGCAACATCGTCAACCGGCCCAACATCGGCGCCTCCTGGGGCAATACCTTCCTGCTGAATTCCCGCACCACCTTCGACCTTCGCTTTGGCTACGCGCGCGGCAAGGAGGACAACGCTCCCTGGTCCGGCGGCTTTGACCTTGCCACCCTTGGCTTCCCCGCGCAATACACGTCGCTGGTGCAAAAGCAGACCTTCCCCACTATCGGTGTCACCGGCTTTAACGGCCTGGCCAATAGCCCCCTCATCGCTGACGTCGGCCATACTTACGTCATGCAGAGTAACTTATCGCAGCAACGCGGCAAGCACTTACTCAAAGTCGGCGCCGACGTGCGCATCCTCTTCGGGAATTTCTTTCGCAATACCAACCCCAGTGGAACATTCTCCTATGGCAACGCCTGGTCCAATGGCCCCTCCGCCCTCACGCCGGCCAACAACACCGGCTTTCCCCTGGCTTCGTTCTCACTCGGTCTCGGTGGCGGGTCGCTCGACAATAACACGGGCGTCTCTATCGTCAATAAGTACTACGGCTTCTTCCTCCAAGATGACTACCGGCTCACCTCAAAACTTACCCTAAACCTCGGCCTGCGCTACGAATTCGAAACTCCCCGTACCGAACGCTACAACCGTGCCACCCGGGGCTTCGACCGAACGTCCAGAAATCCCCTCGTCGTCCCCGGGCTGAACTTAGTCGGTGGACTCGCCTACGCTAATGTCAACGGCCTCGATCGTGGCATCTACAATGGCGATCGCAACAACTTTGCCCCCCGCATCGGCATGGCTTACACCTTCATGCCAAAAACGGTTCTCCGCGCCGGTTATGCCCTCCATTACATCTCCGTCGTCGGATCCGTTGACCCCGTTGGTTACTCCACTACTACTAGTGTTGTCGCCTCTCAGGATGGACTTACTCCCCTCGACCGCCTCAGCAACCCCCTCCCCCAGGGCCTCGCCGCCACCACTGGCAATGCGCAAGGCCTAGCCACGCTCGTTGGCCAGAATATCTCCTTCGTCGACCCCAGCGATGTCACCCCGATCCTCCACACCTGGAACTTCAACTTACAACGCGAAGTATTTTCCAGGTCGCTTCTCCAGGTTGGCTACGTCGGCAGCCGCGGTGTGCACATCACCACTGACCCACAAACCGCCATCTCCGAAAACATCAACCAGGTGCCGGCCCAATTTCTCTCGCAGGGCCGCTCGCTCCTGGACGCGGTGCCTAACCCCTTCGCCGGCATCATCCGTGTCGGCCAGTTATCCGGAGCGACTGTCCAGCGCCAGCAGTTACTCCGGCCCTTCCCGCAGTTCCTCAATATCACCCGCAACTTACCCACCTTCGGCAATACTGTGTATCACTCTTTCCAAGCGAAATTCGAGCAGCGGCTCTGGCACGGACTCACCACCATCGTCTCCTACACCCGCTCCAAAAACATCGGTGACATCGGCCCCTACCAAAACAACTATGACCGCCGCGTGGAGCGCGCCGTCACCTCCTTCGACGTTCCCCAGCGCCTCACCATCACCACCTCCTGGGACCTCCCCGTCGGCCGCGGCCGTAAGTACCTCGGTAACTTATCCCGCCTCAATGACCTCATGTTCGGCCAATGGAACATGTCTACCTTCAGCACCTTCCAAAGTGGCTTCCCCCTCAGCTTCGGCGTCAACCAAAACACCCTCTTCCTCGCCGGCGCCGGCGGCCAACGCCCCAACGTCACCGGAGATCCCCAGGCCGGCATCAGCGGCAGCATTACCAGCCGCATCGGCGCTTACTTTAATACCGCCGCCTTCTCCCAACCTGCCGACTTCACCTTTGGCAACGTCGGCGCTCGCGTCCCCTGGCTGCGTAACGCGGGCATGAACAACATCAATCTCACGCTCACCAAGCAATTCGTGATCACCGAAAAACTCAAGGTGAACCTCCGCGCCTCGTCGTTTAATTTGGCCAACCACCCCGTCTTCGGTAGCCCCAACACCACCTTCGGCGCCCTCGGTCAGTTCGGCCGCATCTCGAACCAAGCCAACTTCAGCCGCCAAACTGAAATCGTCCTTCGCGTGATTTTCTAGTCACCACGAATTTCTCATGTGCCGTCAACCGCTTACGCCAAAGTGCTGAAATCACCCTGCTATCCTTTAGCTGTGGGGCTCCTCCTCGCGCGCCAATAGAATCAACAAGTCCCGGGTTCGTTTCGTCACTCTGCTCGACCAAATAACTGAGCTAGGTGACCCGCCCGGCAAAGGCGCGCGCCACCGGGTCAGCCTCTTTTTCGGCTAACCCGACGATGCCGAGTAAGTAACTGTTTTTAGTGAACGTGAACACGGGCGTGCCATTATCCGTGCCATAGTAACCGCCGAACGTGGGCACGAACTTGGCATCCTGTAAGTGGTTTTTGAAATCCAGCAGCAGAATCGCCGCCTTATCCGGGGTGAAGCATTTGGCGAGAAAGAGTTTGTAGGTCTGTTTACCGTGTTCGTATTCTCCCAGGTTGCCGCCCGGCATAAAGTCCTTGCCGAGCAGTTCTTTTTCGACGAGCCTAACAGACACCAGGTCAGTCTTCGGAAACTTACGCGTCTCGTCGACCGGCTTTGGCGCCGGGTCCGCCTTAGGCTTTTCGGCCACTTTGGGCGGCTCGCTGGAACAAGAGGTGAGAAAGGGCAATAAAAGGATTAGTCGGCGATGAACCATAGAAGACATTATGAGACACTGCGTTCAATGAATCTGCTGCTGATCGCCATGACCCTGTTGGCCCAGGATGCCGTCACCCCGGCGAAGAAGATGGCCCTCTTCAATGGGAAGAATCTCGATGGCTGGTACACCTGGCTGCGCGAGACGAAGTACGAAGACCCGAAGAAGGTCTTTACCGTCGAAAACGGCCAAATCCGCGTGACCGGCGAAGACTGGGGTGGTATCGCCACGAAGCAGGCCTACCGCAACTACCATTTGACTGTGGAGTGGCGCTGGGGCGGCAAGACCCTGCCACCGCGCGTCAAAAATGCCCGCGACTCCGGCATCCTCATCCACGCCGTCGGCGAGGACGGCAAGTACAACAATACGTGGCTGGAGTCGATTGAGTCGCAGATCATCGAGGGCGGCGCCGGCGACATCATTCTGGTCGGCGGCCAGAACAAGCCTTCGCTCACCGTCAATACGGTGCAGGACGGCCGCGAAGTCTACTGGAAGCAGAACGGCAAGCCCGTCACTAAAGATAGTGGCCGCTTCAATTGGTACGGCCGTTCGCGCCTGTGGAAGGACGTTGTCGATTTCCGCGGCGTGGAAGATGTCGAAGCGCCGATGGGCAAATGGAACCGGCAGGAGATCTTCGCCATGGACGACAAGATCACCTACGTGGTGAACGGCAAGGTGGTGATCCACGGCTACAACTCGTCGCACCGCGCGGGCAAGATCCAGCTACAAAGCGAAGGTGCGGAGATCTATTTTCGGAGAGTGGAAATGCGGCCGATCACAAAGATGCCGAAGTTGAACTAGCTAGGAGGGGGGATGGGGTGCCCTACGGGGCTTGAACCCGCGACATCCGGAATCACAATCCGGCGCTCTACCAACTGAGCTAAGGGCACCACACTCTCTCTAGTGTACTACTTCAAACCCGCCTGTTTCCACAAAGCATCCACGCGAGCCTTTACGTCAGGGCTCATCTTCATTACGTCGGGCCAACGGCGGGTGAAGCCTTCCTCGGGGCCCTTGCGTGTCGCGTCGATGCCCATCTTGGAGCCCCAGTTGGGCATGCGCGACGCATGGTCCAGCGAATCGATGGGGCCAAGGACGAATTCGATGTCCCGCTGCGGGTCGATGTTGTTGAGTGCTTTCCAGGCCACTTCGCTTACGTTGCGCACGTCGACGTCGTCGTCGACCACCACGATGCACTTGGTGAACATGGCTTGGCCCAAGCCCCAAATGGCATGCATCACTTTGCGCGCCTGCATGGGGTAGCTCTTGCGGATCGAGACCAGCATCAGGTTGTGAAAGACGCCTTCGGCGGGCATGCACATGTCGTGGATTTCAGGAATCGTCATGCGCAGTATAGGCATAAAGATGCGCTCAATGGCCTTGCCCATGAAGTAATCTTCCATCGGCGGCGGGCCCACGATGGTGGTGGCGTAGATGGGGTTCTTGCGATGGGTGACGCAAGTAACATGGAAGACCGGGTAGTCGTCTTCGAGTGAGTAGAAGCCCGTGTGGTCGCCAAACGGCCCCTCGCGGCGCAATTCGTCGAGGTTCACGTAACCTTCGAGGACGTACTCGGCTTGGGCCGGCACTTCGAGGTCGACCGTTTGGCACTTCACCATTTCCACTGGCTTGTGGCGCAAGAATCCGGCCACCATCATTTCGTCGATATCGGGCGGCAAGGGCAGAAGGGCGGAATACATGGTCGCCGGGTCCGCGCCGATGGCGACGGCAACGTCCATCTTGCGCTGTTGGCCGGCGTTTTGTAGCTGGCGGAAGTGGTCAGCGCCTTGCTTGTGTTTCTGCCAGTGCATGCCCGTGGTGCGCTCGTCGTAGACCTGCATGCGATACATGCCGCAGTTGCGTTTGCCGTTGCGCGGGTTCTTCGAGAACACCATCGGCAAGGTGATGTACGGGCCGCCGTCCTGGGGCCAAGTGGTGAGCACGGGAATGTCATGCAGGGAGAAATTGTCTTTTTTGATGACTTCCTGGCAGGGGCCGCTCGAAACATTCTTGGGGAAGAATGCTCCTACCTCGGCGAGCTTGGGCAGCATTTTCAGCTTATTGAGCAAGCCTTCGGGAGCCTTCATCTCCATGAACTCGGTGATGCGTTCGGCGAACTCTTCCATCTTGCCGACGCCGAGCGCCAACTCCATGCGGCGGTCGCTGGCGAAGGCGTTGATGAGCACGGGAACGCTGGAACCTTTGGGCTTTTCGAATAAAAGGGCCGGTCCGCCAGTCTTTACGGCGCGGTCGGCGAACTCGGTCATTTCGAGTTTGGGGTCCACTTCGAAGGGGATACGCTTGAGTTCGCCAGCTTCTTCTAGGGCGGCGATGAATTCGCGAAGGTCTTGGTAGGCCATGTCTAGTTACTATGATGCCCCCTTTCGGGAGGCCAGTGCCTTTATCATCGTAGAGATGTCTGAACGTATTGCTTTCGTCACCGGCGCTAGCCGCGGCATTGGCCGCGCCTGCGCTCTCTCCCTTGCCGCCACCGGCCACAAAGTGGTAATCGCGGCCCGGAATGTGGATTCGCTTGAGGCCTTCGCGGGCGAACTCCGCGGCGGCGGCGCCACTGTCTTCGTGCAGCCCATTGACCTGGGCTCAAGCGATTCCATCGCCCAAGCCTTCGGCCGCGCCCAGAAGGACTTTGGCCCGGTGACCATCCTGGTGAACAACGCCGGGATTACCAAAGATGGCTTGGCCCTGCGCATGAAGAAGGACGATTGGGATATGGTGATCCAGACCAACCTCACCGGCGCCTTTCTGTGCTGCCAGCAGGCCATGCAGAGTATGTTGAAAGCCCGCTGGGGCCGAATCATCAATATCTCGAGCATTGTCGGCGAGACGGGCAATGCGGGCCAAGCGAACTATGTCGCTTCGAAGGCCGGTCTGATTGGGTTAACCAAGACGCTGGCGCAGGAATTAGCCAGCCGGACGATTACAGTAAATGCCGTCGCACCCGGATTTATTGAGACGGATATGACGAACGTGCTATCCGAGGAAGTGAAGAGTAAGTTACTGGGGTCGATTCCTTTGAAGCGGCTCGGCAAGCCCGAAGATATTGCGGCGGCGGTGAAGTTTTTGGCGAGCGAAGAGGCGAGTTACATCACGGGGCACGTGTTGGACGTGAATGGCGGCATGTATATGTAAGCTTACAGGCCGTGGCGGGCGAAGATCTCGCTACAGTAGAGTAAGGCACGGGGGATGTGGAAACAGCCTTTGTAATGGTTGCCTTTGAGTGTAAGTTCGGGCGCGCCGTGTTGGTCGAGGTAGCCGAACCACTCTTTCGCGCCACCGTCGCGAAAGTGCTGCCAGGTGTAAGAATCTACTTGGTCGAACCAGGTGAGCCACTTACTGTCCTTAGTAAGGTCGTAAGCCGTGGCGAGCGCGACTAAGGCTTCAACATGCACCCACCAGAGGCGCTGGGAGCTCTCGAGCTGCAAGGTGGGATGGCCTGCGATATCGATGAAGTAAGGGAAGCCGTTCTGCCAGTGGGCCATTGTGGCTTCGATGACGTCGAGCAGCCACTGTTGCATTTCTGGGTCCGGTAAGTATTGGAGAAGGCGGAGTAAGATCCAGGCGATCTCGAATGAACTGCCGGGGCAAAAGAGCCGGCCCTCAGGGGTGGAGTGCGGGGCGACAGTCTCGAGTAACACGCCTTGCTGGACATGAGCTCTTACTTGCGCTAAGCACTTCCGCATAACCTCGCGGTTATCGGCGACTTCGGCTAGCTCGAGAGCCATGAAGGCGAGGACGTAGATATCGGCCAACTGGCTGGCCGGAGCGCCGAACTGAGGGCGGCCTAGTAAGGCTGGTTGCTCGATCCATCGTTGTATCTTGGCGAAAAGATCTATTGCCTCATCGCGGAGGGCTTGGTCATTCGTGGCTTTGCTAAGTTCGAGTAAGCCGAGCATGACGAAGGCGGCGCCGTAGGGTTTGCGCTGGTAACTCGCGGGGCTGCCGTCGGCTTGCAAGGAAAAGTAACAGCGGCCTTCGGCGTCGTAAACAGAGCGGCGAAGAAAGTCCGCGCCGGCTTGGGCGGCGGCGAGCCACTCTTCGCGTGGCTCTACGGTTCGATAGAGCTTGGCGAGAGTCCAGACTTGACGGCCGTTTAGCCAGACGTACTTGCGGTCGTCATAAATACGGCCTTCCCGGTCGAGGCAAGTCCAGAATCCGCCATGTTGGTGGTCGACGGAATGCTTCATCCAAAAAGGGATGATGTTATCGAGTAACTCGGAGCGGTAGCGTGCGGAGCGGGTCATTGTCCCAGGGTCTGTATTGCGTCGGATTCGTAAATGGCTGCCCCGGGCTGCGCCGCGAGCGACTGCCGCAGCATGGCGCGGGCGACCGTGATGACTTGAATCGGGCGGTACTTACGGATCGGACCCAGCATCAACGGTGAGGCGGCTTGCATGAGAATGATGGCGATTCGCTCCCCGGGCCGAGTCTCCTGGCGACCGCCCATGAGAATTGAGGGCTGGTAGATGGCCAGTGAAGTAAAGCCGAGTTGCTGTAAGTCGCGCTCGGTTTCGCCCTTCACGCGGCTATAGAGGATACTAGAGTTGGCATCGGCTCCGAGCGAACTGACGACGCCGAAGTGGGCCGCGCCATGCGCTTTCGCGGCAGCGGCGAAGGCGAGGACATAGTCGTGGTCAACTTGGCGGAAGGCGGCTTCGGAGCCAGCCGTCTTAAGGGTGGTGCCCAGGCAACAGAAGGCAGCGTCGACGAAGCCAGGATTGTTTTCGCGTAAGTGGGCAAAGTCAGCGGCGGCTTCGGTGAGTTTGGGGTCGACGATAGTGAGTGGTCGGCGGACAAAAGCGACGACACGGTCGTAGCTCGGTTCGCGCAAGAGCAGCGATAACAGGGCGGAGCCCGTAAGTCCGGTGGCGCCGGCGAGCCAAGCGCGCATTAAGCTTTCGCTCCCCGGAGGATCGGCTTCACGACATTGCCGTGCACATCGGTGAGGCGGAAGTAGCGGCCTTGGAAGCGGTAAGTGAGCTTGGTGTGGTCGACGCCGAGGCAATGCAGGATTGTCGCCTGTAAGTCGTGGACATGGACTGGATCCTTGACAATGTTGTAACTATAGTCGTCGGTCTCGCCATAACTAATTCCCGGCGCGATGCCACCACCGGCCATCCAGGCGGAGAAACAGCGCGGGTGATGGTCGCGGCCGTACTCGTCTTTGGTTAACACGCCTTGGCAATAAACGGTGCGGCCAAACTCGCCGCCCCAGACGACCAGCGTGTCGTCGAGCATGCCGCGCTGCTTCAGGTCCGTGATCAAGGCTGCGGCGGGCTGGTCGGTCTCTTTGCAGCGGTTGGGCATGCCTTTCACTAAGCCGCCATGATGATCCCAGTCGCGGTGGTAGAGCTGAATAAAGCGCACTCCACGCTCGGCGAGCCGGCGGGCCAGGAGGCAGTTATACGCAAAGGTGCCGGGCTTGGTGACATCGTCGCCGTAGAGTTTGAGGGTGGCGGCACTTTCCTGCTTCATGTCGACTAATTCGGGCACCGAAGTCTGCATTCGGAAGGCCATTTCATATTGGGCGATGCGGGTAGAAATCTCCGGGTCGCCGGTCTCTTCGAGATTCAGCTGATTGAGTTGGTTGAGCGAGTCTAAGTAAGTGCGGCGGTTATCCTTGGAGAAACCGGCCGGGTCAGTCAGGTAGAGTACCGGATCGCCGACGGAGCGGAACTTCACGCCTTGATAGCGAGTGGGCAGGAAGCCGGAACCCCAAAGGCGATCGTATAAGGGCTGGCCTCCGCCGCCGCTGCCGGGCGAGATCATGACGACGAAAGCGGGTAGGTCCGCTGTTTCGGCCCCCAGCCCGTAAGCGGCCCAAGCCCCCATGCTGGGTCGGCCGGCGATCTGCGATCCGGTTTGGAAGAAAGTAACGGCTGGATCGTGATTGATCGCTTCGGTGTGGAGCGACTTTACGAAGCATAAGTCATCGGCAATGGCGGCGGTATGGGGCAATAAGTCACTCACCCAGGCACCGGACTGGCCGCGTTGTTTCAAGGCGAACTTAGAGGGCACCACGGGGAAGTTCACCTGTTGGGAAGACATGCCGGTAAGTCGCTGGCCCTGGCGAATGCTTTCGGGTAAGTTGGTGCCGGCCAGCCGCACGAGTTCCGGCTTGTAGTCGAAGGTTTCGAATTGCGATGGGCCGCCACTTTGGAAGAGATAGATCACCCGCTTGGCGGTAGGCGGGCGATTGGGAAAGCCGGGGAGACCGCCGGTGGTTTTGGCGCTGAGTAAGTGGGATAGCGCGGCTAGGCCGGTGGCGCTTTGGGTAAGGATGTCTCGGCGTCTCATTCTTTGGTTACCACCTCGTCGAGATTCAGGATCAGGCTGGCGAGGGCCGTGTAAGCAGCTAGTTCTGGAGCCGGCCAGCGAGTATCGCGGGGGGAGTCGCCCTGTTTCAGGAACTCGGTGGCGGCTTGGGGGGCTTGCTGATAATGACGTTCAAACTGGTTCAGCGTGCGGTTGAGAATCGTTAGTTCGTTTGGCTTGGGGACGCGTCCCAAAGTTACTTGATAAGCATAGGTGAGCCGTTGGTCGGCGGCGGGGCCGGCAGCTAGCATGCGCTCCGCCAATTTACGCGAAGCTTCGAGATAGAGGACGTCGTTCATGAGGTTGAGAGCTTGCAGGGGCGTGTTAGTGCGGCCTTCGCGGACAATGCAAAGCTCGCGGGTGGGTGAGTCGAAGTTCACCATGCCTGGCGGGGCGATCGTGCGCTTCCAGTAAGTGTAGAGACTGCGGCGGTAGAGGTTATCGCCCGAGTCCGGCGTGTAGCCCTTGCCGCCAATCAATTCCTGCCAGAGGCCTGGCGGCTGATAAGGCTTTACTGAAGGGCCGCCGACGCGGTCCACGAGTAGGCCGGAGACAGCCAGGGCTTGGTCGCGTACCATTTCGGGAGAGATCCGCAGGCGCGTTCCGCGGGCGAGGAGGCGATTTTCAGGATCTTTGCCGAGTAACTCTGATGAGACGTGGGAGCTCTGGCGGTAAGTGGCGCTGGTGACGATGGTTTTGAGGATCGCCTTGGTGTCCCAGCCACGGTCCATAAACTCGACCGCGAGCCAATCGAGTAACTCCAGGTGGAGGGGCCACTCGCCTTGCGAGCCGAAGTCCTCGACGGTCTTCACTAAGCCGGTTCCGAAGAGCATTTGCCAGTAACGATTGACGGTAACTCGGGCGGTAAGTGGGTTTTGGCGGGACACGATCCAGCGGGCGAGGCCCAAGCGGTTCTTCGGCCATTCCGGTTGCCAGCCGGGTAAGCTCGTAGGAATAGCGGGAGAGACGGGTTCGCCGTGTTGGTCATAAGCGCCGCGCTTCAAGATATAAGCCTGCCGGCGCTCGGGGCTTTCTTGCATCACCATGACCGTGGAGACGGTTTCGAGGTACTTACTGCGCTCGCGCTCCAGGACGAAGAGCGCCTCGCGTTCGCGCTTCAGGTCAGCGGGCAGGCCGAGTTCGAGGAAGGCCATGTGGAGTTTTGCTTGGGCGGCTGGTATTCTCGAAGAGACCAACTGGGCCGGTGTTTCTTTGAGCGGTAGAGTGCCGACCTCTTCCGGAGCTAGTGCGCGGTTGTAAATGAGGGTCTCGGTGATTTCACCCTCAAATCGTAAGCTGGCGCCGGCGCCGATGCGCCAGGGGTATTTGTTTTCGATGGGCCAGACTAAGTTGTCGAATAACACATTCACCGGCTGTTCGATGCCATCGACATAGAGATGAATGCCGGCGGCGCGCATGCCGCCATCGTAAGTGGCGGCGACGTGTTGCCATGCACCTAGCTTAAGCGGCACTTTAGTTTCGACGCGAGCGCCTAAGTCGCTCCAGCGGAAGACGATGTGCAGGCGCAGTTTTCCGTCGACGACATAGAGGCCATGCTGCTGACCTTCCCATTCGTCTTCGGCGCGGGAGAGGATAGCCCCTTTGCCGGTTTCGGGCTTGATCCAAGCGGCAAAAGTAAAGGGATCCTGGTTATTGAACTTGGGTTTATCCGGTGCCTCCTTGGCGAGCTTACGCTCGAGCATTGACTGGCCATCGAAGGGAGCGCACTTTCCTACGCATGTAAAGTCCTTAGTGCCTTCGAGGACTAATCCCTCATTTACTTTCCAGGGCTCAATCGTAGGCGTCCACTTCGATTGTGCCTTGGCGATGGCAGGTTCGAGGGAGGTCAACTTAGTCCGTTGTTGCGCAATTCGATCGTCCAGCGCGTCGAGTTTGGCTTTTTGATCGGGCAGCGGCGCCTTAATGTAAGGCGGTTCGTTGCCAAAGTTCCAAACAAAGCCCCGTTCGGGGACGTTGTTGTAGAAAGCGAACATGGAGTAGAAGTCTTTTTGGGCGAGGGGGTCGAATTTATGGTCGTGGCAGCGGGCGCAGCCGAGGGTGAGCCCGAGCCAGACGGTGGAAGTAGTTTCGGCGCGGTCCGCTACATACTCGACGCGGAACTCTTCGTCGACGATACCGCCTTCCGCGGTGGTGCGGTGGTTGCGGTGGAAGCCGGTGGCGATGCGTTGGGAGAGGGTGGGGTGTGGGAGTAAGTCGCCGGCGATTTGTTCGATCGTGAATTGGTCGAACGGCAT
>JBBQQS010000130.1:0-11345 GCA_038215525.1 Bryobacterales bacterium | reverse complement strand
TCCGCGAGCGGGCGAGTACGGCTCCATCGTGGCTTATGCCGCCGACGAAGACGTGTCGCCGCTGGCCTCACCGGCCGCTTTCATCCGTTTGGCGACGCTGCTGGGGTGAGCCGGCACATAACCGGGATCAATCATTTCTATTGCGTGACCAATCACCAATCAGGTATTCTACGGCCATTATCCATTGGGGAGGCCGTAATGAGGCGTTTACTACACGTGTCTTTGGTCAGCTGCGTTGTTTGGCCGTTGATTTTTGCACAAATCCAGAGCGCCCGTATCGAGGGGACCGTTCAGGACACTTCCGGCGCCGTAATACCTGGCGCCAAACTATCCATCGTCAACGACCGCACGCAGGTGCGTCTGAACGCCGAGGCCAACCCGGAGGGAAGCTACTTCTTCACGACGCTGCCGCCGGGCTTCTACACGCTCAGCGCCGAGTCCAATGGCTTTCGCAAGACGACCGTCACGAAGATCGAAGTGAACGTCGGCGTCACCTTACGTCAGGACGTGAAGCTGGAGTTGGGCACCGTCACCGACACGATTATTGTGGAAAGCAACTCGGTGCGCATCCAGACCACGGAAGCGACGATTCAGCGCGCGGTCACCTTACGCGACATTGATACCTTGCCCCAGTTGGGCCGTAACCCGGTGGCGCTGGCAACCTATCAGCCGGGCGTACAGTTAGGCACCAGCCCCAATGACCCGAGCTTTGCGCGGGTGAACGGCATGCGCCAGGGCTCGAACAACAATACGCTCGATGGCATTGACGTCAATGACGCCGTGCTACCGCGGTTGGGCTTGACGATGAACGCCACGAACACCGATTCGGTGGAAGAGTTCCGCATCATTACCAATGGTGCTAAGGCTGAGTATGGCCGCAACGCGGGCGCGACGGTGGAATTAATTACGCGCTCCGGCACGAATAAATTCCACGGGAATTTGTTCGAGTTTCACCGCAACACGGTGTTGAATGCGAATAACTTCTTCAATAAGTCGAGTGGCGTAGAGTTAGCCCGGCCGAAGTTCATTCAAAACCAATACGGCGGCTCCATCGGCGGCCCGGTAACGATTCCGAAAGTCTTCAACGGTAAGGATAAGCTTTTCTTCTTTTATAATTTTCAGGGCTCGAAGGTGGCGCAGCAAGTGGTGCGCAATCGCACGGTGCTGACGCCGGAAGCGAAGGCGGGCATCTTCCGTTGGGTGGTTCCTAGCGGTCAAGCCGGCGCGGGCGAGACTCGCTCAGTAAACATTCCGGCGCTTGATCCGCGTTTGATTGGCATCGATAAGCAAGTGGCCGGAAATTTGGCGCTGGTGCCCGCGCCAAACAATTTCGACGTTGGCGACCGCCTGAACACTGCGGGCTTCCGCTTCAACGCCCCCGCCAACAATCAAGGC
Organism: Bryobacterales bacterium; assembly: GCA_038215525.1. Lineage (GTDB taxonomy): Bacteria > Acidobacteriota > Terriglobia > Bryobacterales > Bryobacteraceae > JALHNI01. The sequence goes on along the minus strand of JBBQQS010000130.1, from coordinate 9,950 downwards.
GACCAGCACACCTTCAAGACCGACTATCAAGTAAACCAGAACATTCGCGCCTATTTCCGCTACTCCTGGTTCCGGACCCTGACGCCGGCCGACTCGCTCAACAATGCCGAAGCCACCTTCCCGGGCCAACTCAATGGTACGCAGGGCGGGATCCGTTCTGGCTATTCCACCGGGGCCAACTGGACGATCCGGCCAAACTTGATCAACGAACTCGTAATCGGTTCGTCGGCCTCATCGGTGGACTTTCAGCGCGTCCGGAGCTTCGCCTTTCAGGGCCAAGCGCTGATCGGCTCGAATCTTTTTACTAACCCGATTCCCACTGGCTTTTCCTCCGGCCGATACTCGCCGGTCGATCCGCTGATCACCGATAGCATTTCCTTCATTAAAGGGCGGCACACCTACAAGGCGGGTATCCGTCTTTCCTTTATTAACCAGTACTCCACGAACGACGCCAATATCTATCCGAACATCACCGTGGGCCAAGGGAATGGCAACGCCGTCCCGGCGAACGTGGGGCCGGCCGTGGGCATCATCTCGGCTACCGACCGCGCCCGGTTCGATAACTTGTACAACGACTTACTCGGCCGAGTTAGTTCCATTCAGACCACCTTCTACAGCGACCTCGAAACCTTCCAAAAGCCCGGTACACCGCGCGTACGGAACTTCTTATTTCGTGACCAGGGTTACTTCTTTCAGGACGACTGGCGGGTGCGCGACAACCTGACGCTGAATATCGGCTTGCGCTGGGAGTACTTCAACGTACCGAGAGAGCGGGACAAACTGCAGGGCAACCTGGTGCAAGCGACCGCAGGCCAAGTGAATCCGGCGGGCCGCATTACCGACCTTACCGTGCAGCGCACCAACACCTGGGTGAAGAATGACCGCAATAACTTCGCCCCGCGTTTCGGTTTCGCCTGGGCGCCGTTTAAGGACGGCAAGACCTCCGTGCGCGGATCCTGGGGCATGTTCTACGACCGCGTGATCGGTGCCGCTTCCATCGATCCCGATGGCACCACCCCCGGCTTCGCGCAGAGCATCACCGCCTTCCCGAACCAAACCCCAGGCAGTGACTTGCGCGCCAGCGACCGGAATCTGGTCCTCCCCGCGCCGCCGGCCCGGCCGACGCTATCCCCTGCGGCCGATCGCCGCTTCGGTGCGATCAACCTGTTTGACCCGGACTTCCGCACGCCCTACGTGATGCAGATGAACTTCACCCTCCAGCGCGAAGTGGCGCGGAACACGGTGGTGGAAGCGGGCTATGTCTCCAACCGCGCCGTGAAGCAACTGTTCGACCAAAACGTCAACCAGACGCGGATTTACGACAGCGGCTTCCTGCGGGACTTTAATGAGCTACGCGCCTTTCAAGCGAACGCGAGTGCGACCCCCAGCGCCGGCAATAACCTGGTACGCATGTTCAGCCCCACCAACAACCCGGCCCCCGCCATCACCAACATCGGGGCCACCGCTGTCCGCCAGGGCGCCGTGGGTCAGGCCGCGGCCACCCTCGACACCAGTTTTTTCGGAAGTTACGCTAACGCCGGGTTGAACCAGTTCTACCTGCGGAACTTCCCGCAATTCACCAACGTGTGGCTATCCACCAACGCCGGCCGCACTTCGTATGACTCGCTGCAGTTGAGCCTGCGGCGGCAAGCCGGTGCCCTGCGCGGGGCGATCAACTACACGTGGTCAAAGACGATCGACAATGCCTCGGCCGACGGCAGTGGCAACACTGGTCCGCTCGATAACTATAACTTCGCCCTGATGCGCTCGCGATCGGATATTGACCGGCCGCACACCTTTAACTGGTCCGCCAGTTATATTCTGCCCATCGGCCGCGGTAAGTTCCTCGGACGTAACATGCCCGATTGGGTGGATCGCTTTGCCGGCGGCTGGGAAGTGGGGTCGCTCGGGATCCTCACTTCCGGCCAGGCGCTGAGTATCTCCTCCGGTGTCTACACCGGCCCGAACCAAACGAACTTCGGCCCCTTGGCGAGTAACATCGGCGGCCTGGCCGATTATCAGGGCACGAATCGTAACATCGGCAAGATCGAGCGCTTTGGCGGCGGCGTGCGTTTCTTTACGCCCGAGCAAGCCGCGCTCTTCTCTACGCCGGCGCCCGGCTCCACCGGAAACTCCGGCCGCAATACTTTCCGCGGCCCGGGCTTCTTCAATACTGACCTCTCCATCGTGAAACGTTTCCGCATCACTGAGAAGAGTTACGTCACTTTCCGCACGGAAGCTTACAATCTGTTCAATACGGTGAACTTCAACGCGCCGTCGGTGAACTTACAAACCCCGCAGACCTTCGGACAGATCTCGGCGACCCCGACGGGTGCTTCGAATCAGTCTGGCGCGCGCATTCTGCAATTCGCCTTACGCGTGGATTTCTAGAATCGAACGGGCCGAGCCCTATCATTAAGGCGCGGCCACCTGACCAATCGTTCGAGATGTCTGAATTGGTGCTTTCTCTCAAGCTTGGCGTACTTATTGCAAATCAATTTAAACTAGCCCATCGCGTAAGCGATGGGTTACCCAGGCCTTCGACAAAAGCAGTAAACGCCAGAGTTTCTTTGGCAAATGTGACCCAACGCTCACGCGACGGGCTAGGACGGCAGGCTGCATCAGAAGAAAAACCTTAAGCGATCAAAACACTTAGGGCACGCTGACCGGCTTCATTCGCCGCTTCGTGGCTTGCTCAAAGGCATAAGCCATTTTGAGTAAGTTGGGTTCACTGCAGGCTAGTCCGGTAAAGCTTACTCCATAGGGCGAGGGCTTCGGCTCGAAGCCTTGCGGAAACGCACCGCCTTGCGTATTGGGCACCATGCCAAAGGGCACAATCACCGTGGGATAACCGGGCTTGGCGGCAATGGACGCGCCGTTGGCCCCGGGAAACAGGATCGCGTCCAGACGTTGCGCCTTCATCACGGCATCGAGGCCTTGCGTGGCGGAAAGTTCCAGATCCTTGGCGCGGTCGGCCTCGTAGCGGGCCTTGTCCGCCACCAGATTCATCTCGTCGGAACTATCGAGTAAGCTCTGCCCAAAGCGAATTGACCCGCCGTTGGTATGCGTCAAGTTCCATTGGCGCAGTTCAGTCAGCGTCTTCACCGGGGCGCCAGGACCCAAAGAGGCAAGCCAGGCGTTGAAGTCGCGCTTCATGCCGTATTTGAAGACCACGGAGCAGTTGGCATCGCGGCCGCGGTTCGTCGTGATGCCGCCGCAGGTGCCCCATAGAAGGAAGTTCTGGTCGGGGTCTTTGTTCACGACGCTGGGAATGTCGGCCGGGTCGATGATCTCGGCACCCTGCTGCTTCAGGATCTCGATGGCCTCGGTCATCAGGCGCTTTTGCTCGGGGTTGAGTCCACCGCCGCCGAAGCCGCCGCGCCGGCCGGGTGGGGGAGCGCTGCCGGGAGTCACCGTCGGCGCGGGGGTCTGGCCGCGCGACGGGGGCGTGAAGGGGTCGTAGAAAAAGGCACGCGGAATGCCAATGCGCATGCCTTTGAGGCCGTCGGTCTTCAGAAAAGGCGTGTAGTCGCGATTGGAGGGCGGCTTGCAGGCATTGGTGGCGGCATCGTTGGGGTCGGGCGATGCGCCTTCGAGCGCGCCCAGCAGGATGGCCGCATCGGTGACAGTGCGCGCCATCGGCCCGGCGGTATCCTGGTCGGCGGTGATGGGGATCACGCCATAGCGACTGATGCGGCCCACCGTGGGCTTCACCGCGGCCAGCATGTTCTGGTTGGCGGGGCTCAGAATCGATCCCGAAGTCTCGGTGCCGACGTTCGCCACCCAAAAGTTCGCCGCCGTGCCGACACCGGAACTGGAGCCACCCGTGGTCAACACCGGGCGGCCGTCGTCATTGCCGTCGCGCGGATCGCGGCGCGGGTCATACGGGTTATAGCCGAAACCACGGACAGCGTTGTAATTACCAGGCATCGGCGTGGGCGCGCCAGCGATCCAATTGGCGAGCTCGGTCATCCCGGTTTTGGCGATGATCACCGCGCCGGAATCGCGCAGGTTTTTGACCAGCGTCGCATCATAGGGCGGCGTGTACCCGGCAAAGGCCAGCGCGCCGCCGGTCGTGACGATGTCGTAGGTGAGGATGTTATCTTTGAGCGCAATCGGAATGCCGTGCAGAGGGCCACGCAAGCGGCCTTGCTTGCGTTCGCGGTCCCGCTCGTCGGCTTCGGCCAGCACATTGGGGTTCACCGTGATGATGCAGTGGAGCTTGTCTTCGTAAAGCCCGATGCGCGTCAGATACGCAGTAACGAGCTCCCGCGAAGTCACTTGGCCCATCTCCATAGCGCGGCGCATTTCGGGGATGGTGCTTTCGACCACGTCGAAGGGCTTTTTGGTTTGCGCCAAGCCTGGGGCGGCGGCGATCAGTAGACAGATGATAGTGCGTACGAACAAAGTGAAAGGTTCCTCCGGAGAAAGTTCGCTCGAGACGGATCGGACGGGGACTTCGAGGATGAGATCCAATCATTTCACGTTGCGCGGAGAGGTGTCTACTGAGCTTACCGGTCTGGCTTCACCGTGCAGGACGCCGGCGCGTTAACGGGATTGCAGCGCACGTTCACGCCCCCGGGGAAGGAGACCTGGTAGCTAGCCAGCTTCCAGTCGAAAGGATAGTCAGTGCTGAGGATCTGGGCACCGCTGGCCAGGGCCGCGTCCCTCCGTTGGGTCTTGCCGGCGCGAATGGCCGCAATGCCCCCGTCGGTCATGGTGCGGACTAAGTAGCCTTGGCGAATCAGGCCGGGAAGTTCCGGCACTTGCGGATTATTTACTTTCACAAAGGCCGCGTCAGGCGCGCCGGGCTGGGCATTAGTAAACATCATGCGCCCACGCAGCGCCGGATGGCCGTCAACATACAAGGGAGTTACTCGTTCCTGGTCCAGAATAAAGACCACTTTCCCCAGGGCCTTGCGCAACTCTGGCCACCCTTGTTTCTGTACCGCCTCGGCCAGTGTCTCGAACTTACCGCGGACTAAATCGGGAGTAATTACTTCGTTCTTCTGAAACACAGACCGGATTTCGGCATCCAGCGCGTCCATGGTGGCCTTAGTAATTTTCTCGGGCTGCACGAACTCCGGCCGCGAGCGGCCGTCTTTGTTCTCCAATTGAATATAAATCGGCAGATGCCGGGGATGCGCCTTTGACCAGCGGCGAACGGTCTCGAGACACATCACTAGGGTTGGGCAATGGCTGCGAATATCCACGTCCTGCGCGTGCAGGACCTTGAAACCCGGCCGGCGCATTACGCTGGGGTCGGCAAAGGGCGGCGGGTCGGCCGGCAACCCGGCTTTGGCCACCAGCTTGGGATATAGCGGATCCGCATAAAGGCCCCCCTGCGTGTCGCCGTAGACGTCCAACTCCAACTGGCGCACGCCAGCATTCAGTTGATCCTCAATCGGCGGATGACGATAGTCAAGCGCGGCAGCAGCCGCCGGGTTCTGCTCGCGCAGCAAGGTCATTTCACTGGGGCCCAATCCGGCATGGTAACTGTTGTGGGTGCCAATGATCTGGATCTGGTTCATGCGCAGGGCTTGGCCGCAACACGGGAGCGCGAGGAGTAGCAATCGAAGCAGCATCAGGCTTCAGCATAGCGGGCGCAAGTTTCAAACGCGTTTCTTTCGATATACTCAGTCCCATGTTGGATCGCCGGACATTTTTGCAATCTGCCGCCACCGCGCCCTTCTTAAGTGGCGCCGCCACGAAACCGAACGTCGTGATTATTTTTCTCGATGACTCGGGCTACGCCGATTTCCATCCCTTCGGCAATCCGCCTTACCCAACGCCCAATGTCGCGCGGTTCGCCCAACAGGGCTGCGCCTTTCATAACTTCTATGTGCCGCAAGCGATCTGTTCGGCCTCGCGGTCGTCCCTACTCACCGGATGCTACCCGGACCGCACCAAGATGTTCGGCGCCCACGGGCCGGGCGCCCGCGGCGTCGACCCGAAGTTCGCCACCCTGGGCGAGGTACTCAAAGGCGCCGGCTACCGCACCGCCGTCTTTGGCAAGTGGCACATTGGCGATCAGCCTGAAACGCGCCCGCCCGCGCGCGGCTTCGACGAATCCTGCGGACTCATGTATTCAAACGACATGTGGGAGCATCATCCCGAGCGCCCCGAGAGTTATCCGCAGCCCCTGCACTTCTGGGAAAACGGCAAGGTCAAAATCGAGCGAGTCAACAAAGACGATCAGCAATATCTAACCCGCTGGTACACCGAACACGCCGTCGACTTTATTCAGCGCCATCGCGAACAACCCTTCTTCCTGTATGTCCCGCATTCGATGCCCCATGTGCCCTTATTTCGCAGCCCGGAATTTGCCGGTAAGTCAAAACATGGCGTTCATGGCGACGTGATTACGGAACTCGATTGGTCGGTTGGCCAAATTCTGGGGGCGCTCGACCAGGCCGGCGTCGCCGATAACACTTTGGTGATCCTTACCTCCGACAATGGCCCGTGGACATCTTACGGCAATCACTCTGGGACTACGCCCTATCGCGAAAGTAAAGGCACCAGCTTTGATGGCGGCACGCGCAGTGCCTGTATCATGCGCTATCCCGGAAAGATTAAGGCCGGTTCTGTTTCGACCAAAACCCTTTGCACCATCGACTTGCTACCCACCATTGCCGGCCTGGCTGGAGCATCTTTGCCCAGTAACCCCATCGATGGCTTGAATGTTTGGCCACTCATTGCCGGAGCAAAGGGCGAGGCCAATCCTCACCGTTACTATGCCTTCTCGAATGGCAGCACCTTTGAGGGGGTAATTTCTGGCGATGGCCGCTGGAAGTTACACTTACCGCACACTTACCGCCAACTTACCAAAGCCGGAAACGACGGCGTGGCGGGCGTATATCATCAGACAGAAATTGGCCTGAGTCTTTTCGATATGGAGAAGGATCCCTACGAATCGACGAACGTGCTGGAGAAGCATCCTGAGGTCGCCAAACGAATGCAAGCTTATGCGGCGGAACATCGCGCTCAGTTTTACGGAAAATAAGAAGCTAGCTAGCCGCCTTCTCCACTAATTCAAGAAACGCCTTCGCCGCGTGTGACAAATTACGCCGCGCCGGCAGCACCAACCGGATCTTCCGCTCCACGTTCATCTCTTTCACCGGAATCTCCCGCAGTGACCCCTGCCCGATCTCCTGCAAGACGCACATCTGCGGCAAAAACGCGACGCCCTCGTTGCGTTCCACCATCCGCTTGATCGTTTCGAGCGTCGGCATCTCCACATCCATATTTAGCGGCACTTTGTGGCGCTGAAACTCGCGCAACACTACTTCGCGATACGGCGAAAGTACGTTGTGCGCAATGAATGTCTCCATATCGAGTTCCGTGATGGAAAGCTCCGGCCGATCGGCAAAACGATGGTTCTTCGAGCAGACGAACGCCAAGTGGTCCGTGTAGATGACGCTCGAGATCAGCCGCTCGTCGTTGGGATCGTAGGTGATCACGCCCAGTTCCAAGTCACCGTCCAGCAGTTGCGTCGGAATGCGGCTCGAATAGCTGCGCCGCACCTGCACTTTCACCTTCGGATACACCTTCCGGTAATTTTCAATGTGACCCAACAGATACAAGCACCCGGACTCGTTCGCTCCGATGATCAGCCGGCCCGCCGAATTGTATCGCAGTTCCGCCAGCGAATTCTGCATCTCGCTTTCGAGATTCTCGAAGCGCCGCGCATAATCCACCACAATGCGCCCGGCGTCGGTCAGCAAGAGCTCTTTGGCCGAACGGTCGATCAGCCGTTCGCCCAACTCCGCTTCCAACCGTTGGACGCCCAAAGAAACCGCCGGTTGGGTCCGGAGCATCTTTTCCGCCGCCCGGGAGAAGCTCTTCTCCGTGGCCACGGCAAGGAAGACTTTGAGCGAATGCAGCAACATAGAGAGAACCGCCGCTTATCATATTACTATAGATTATCCCCACCTGCAATTATATAAATTTGCCAAATCGAAACTTCGGCTCTAGAATCGAAGCACGGGGTAACCCCCCAAAACGGTTCGATAGCATAAGGAGAGAGGGTGTATGGGCAACCGCGTCTACATCTTTGACACGACGCTGCGCGACGGTGAGCAATCGCCCGGCTGCAGCATGACGGTAGCCGAAAAGCTGCGCATGGCGCGCAAGCTTTCCGATCTCGGCGTCGACATCATGGAAGGCGGCTTTCCGATCGCCTCCGATGGCGACTATGAGGCCGTGCGCACGCTCAGCGTGGAGTTTCCTGAGATGCGCGTGGCCGCCTTGGCGCGGTCCAACAAGATGGACGTCGAGCGCGCCGGTAGTTCGCTTCACAAGGCGAAGAACCCGCGCATTCACACCTTCATCGCCACCAGCGACATCCACTTGCAGTACAAGCTGAAGAAGAGCCGCGAGCAGGTGATCGAGGACGCCGTGCGAGCCGTCGAACTCGCCCGCACTTACGTCGACGATGTCGAATTCTCGGCCGAGGACGCCACGCGGACCGACCTTGATTATCTCGAGCAAGTCTCCCGCGCCGTGGTCGCCGCCGGTGCCACTACAGTAAATCTGCCCGATACCGTGGGATTCTCCGTGCCGCAGGAGTATGCCGAAATCATCGGCCGTATTTACAGCGCCATTGGCGACAAGGCCATCGTCAGCGTGCATTGTCATGATGACTTAGGCCTGGCGGTCGCGAATTCTATTGCCGCCGTCCAAGCCGGCGCGCGGCAGATTGAATGCACCGTAAATGGTATTGGTGAACGCGCGGGGAACGCGTCGCTCGAAGAGATCGTGATGGCGTTCAAAACCCGCCCGGACCGATTACCCTTCACCACCGGCATCGTCACCGAGCATCTCTTCCCGGCGAGCCAGTTACTCACGTCAATCATTACTTTTGGGCCGCAGCCCAATAAGGCGATCGTTGGCGAAAATGCCTTTGCCCACGAAGCCGGCATTCATCAGGACGGTTACTTGAAAAACCCGTCCACTTATGAAATTATTAACCCCCTTTCGGTCGGCGTTCCCGAAACCCGGCTCGTCCTCGGCAAGCACAGTGGCCGGCACGCGCTCAAACAGCGGGCCGAGGCCTTGGGTTTTGTGCTCGGTAAAGAGCAGTTAGACGACTTCTACACGCGCTTCACCGAAATGGCAGACCGCAAAAAGGGCGTTCGCAACGACGAAATCGTCGCGTTATTGCGGGAAGTCGGGGCGATGGCCGCCTCGGCAAATTAGGTTTTCATGAAATTCAATATCCTTTCTTTACCCGGCGACGGGATCGGGGTCGAAGTCACTCGCGAAGCCATTAAGGTTTTGCACGTCGTGGCCGGCCGTTTCAAGCATCAGGTAGCGGTGCAGGAAGCCCTGCTCGGCGGCATTGCGATTCACCAGACGGGCTCACCCTTTCCGGACGCTACCCGCGCCCTGGCGCTCGAAGCCGACGCCGTCCTGATGGGTGCCGTGGGCCTGCCTGGTTTTGAGAAAGAACCCTTGGAAAAGCGGCCCGAAGGCGGCTTACTCGGCATCCGCCGTGCCATGGGCGTCTATGCCAACCTGCGTCCCGTATTTCTTTTCGAAAGCCTGATCGAGAGCTCGCCTTTGAAGAACGACTTAGTCCGTGGCACGGACATGCTAATCGTGCGCGAGTTACTCGGCGGTCTTTATTACGGGCAGCCGAAAGGGATCGAAGGCGATTACCCCAACGAGCGCGCCGTCAACACCATGGTCTACACGCGCATGGAGATCGACCGCATCGCCCGCATGGCCTTCGAATTGGCTCGCCGCCGTCGCAAAAAGGTGACCAGCGTGGACAAGGAGAACGTTATCGATTGCTCGCGCCTCTGGCGGCGAGTCGTCATGGATGTCCATAAAGAATATCCGGACATCGAATTACAACATCAGTTAGTCGATAGCTGCGCCATGTTACTCATCACGAAGCCAAAGAGCTTCGACGTCGTGCTGACGGAAAATATGTTCGGCGATATCCT
>JBBQQS010000129.1:0-11351 GCA_038215525.1 Bryobacterales bacterium | reverse complement strand
TGTAAGTGACCGCGTGGAACTTCTCGTACCGGTCTTTGATCCCGAACAAGATTTTGGTGGCGTTGACTTCATCCGGTGGCGGAACCTTGACGGCCTGGAAACGGCGCTCCAGCGAACGATCTTTTTCGATCGACTTGCGGTATTCGGCCGGCGTGGTGGCGCCGATGCACTGGATTTCGCCGCGGGAGAGGGCGGGCTTCAAGATATTGGCCGCGTCGAGCGAGCCTTCGGCGGAGCCAGCGCCGACCAGCGTGTGCAGCTCATCGATGAAGATGACGGCGTTCTGGTTCTCCATCAGCTCTTTCATGATGGTTTTAAGACGCTCTTCGAATTGGCCGCGGTACTTGGTGCCGGCCACGATGAGGGAGAGATCGAGGGCCAAGATGCGCTTGTCAGCTAGGAAGGAGGGCACATCGCCGTCGGCGATCTTCTGGGCCAAACCTTCGACGATGGCCGTCTTGCCGACGCCGGGTTCGCCGATGAGCACCGGGTTGTTTTTGGTGCGGCGGCAGAGGATCTGGATGACGCGTTCGAGCTCGAAGTCGCGGCCAATGAGCGGGTCCACGTGGCCGTCGATGGCGGCTTGGGTGAGGTCGCGGCTGAACTCAGCGAGCAGGCTGCTCTCTTTGGAGCGGCTGGAGGATGACTTCTCGGAACTGGCGCGGGCGATCTCCTCGCGCACTTGAGACAGACGCAATCCGCGTTCGTGCAGGATTTCGGCAGCGAAGCATTTCTCTTCGCGCAGCAGACCGAGCAACAGGTGTTCCGTGCCGATGTGCTTATGGTTGAGCCGTTCGGCCTCTTCGGCCGCGTACGCGAGCACGCGCTTGCACTCGTGGCTGAGCGGCAGGTCGACCGAGGTCGAAACCTTTTCGCGGATGGTGGTGTGGGCCTCAATTTGCTTGCGGATCGATTCGATCGCCGCATGCGATCGGAGGAACCGGTTCGCGAGCGCCTTATCCTCACGGAGGAGGCCTAGGAGCAGGTGCTCCGTTTCAATATACGGGCTGCCGAACTGGCTAGCCTCATAGCGGGCGAAGAATATCACCCGGCGCGCCTTCTCTGTGTATCGTTCGAACATAGGATCTAGCCTTATTCTACTCTTTCAATCGCATGACGGTATCCGCCTTTTGGGGGAAGACGTTCGTACCAGCCTAGCCGTTTGGCCGAGACGCCGGTATTTCGATCAACTTCCCTTGCTCTAATTCCAGCATACGATCACATCGTGCGGCAAAGGTACGGCTGTGGGTAACAAAAACCGAAGTGAGTCTGTGCCGGACGTGCAAACTATCTAATAACCCCACTACCTTATCGGCCGTTTGGTAGTCGAGATTGCCGGTTGGCTCGTCGGCGAGCAAAAAAATCGGCTCGGCGACCAGCGCGCGGGCGAGGGCAACGCGTTGTTGCTCGCCGCCGGAGAGTTCGCCGGAGAGATGGGTCTGGCGGTGGCTAAGGCCTACCTCGTCGAGGCGGGCTTGGGCGGGCCTAACGGCCTGGGTGCGGGATAGGCCGCGGACGAGGAGGGGCATCATCACGTTTTCGAGGGCGGTGAACTCGGGCAGCAGGGACTGGATTTGCCAAACGAAGCCGATGCGGCGGTTGCGGAAGTCGGCGAGATCGCGGTCGGAGAGCGCGGCGAGGTCGACGCCGTCGAGGGAGACGCGGCCGGCGGTGGGGCGGTCGAGGCCGCCGAGGAGATGGAGGAGGGTGCTTTTGCCGGCCCCGGAGGCGCCGATCAGGGCGACGCGTTCGCCGCGCTGGACACTGAGCTGCAAATTCCGGAAGACGGTGACGGGTCCGCCGGCGGGCTGGTAGGTCTTTTCGAGGTCCTCGACGACGATGATAGGGGGCGTGGCCACGGGTCTGGTACCTCCAGGATGCCATACCCCCTGATTCGGGCGTGGCCCACTCATATTTTGCTTGGAGGATGCCGATGAATCCGGCATAATGACGAAATCCCTCCTTTGAGAACGGGAGACCGCAAGCCAAGTTGCCTGGGCCGGTTGCATTCAAGGTGGGGAAGGTATATAACTTCGGAAGTAAGCAGCGCGCGGAGGCTTGTGGGCAACTCACTCGGAAGTGCGGTTAGGATCGGCAGCTATAGCCGTGTTCTTTTGTGTCTGGCCGCCAGTTTGGCGGACGCTCAGATCTTCTTGAACCATACGGGGAAGAACGCTCGTTTGGTGGGCACCGACGAAGCGGTGCTGGAGGCGGGCGATCCGCGTACAGACTTGCCCTGCGCTGTCGTCCACCCAAAACCGATCCTGGGGTTTGACTTGCGCTTTCACGCGCGCTACGAAGTGACGGTGCCGATGAGGGAATTGGCGGGTGGCGAAAATCTGCTCAGCATTCTGTTCCGGGTGACGCCGCTCGACGGGGCCGGCAAGGGGTCTGACTCGGCCACGTATTTCGTGCAGAAGCTGCGGGTGCCGAGCATTGAGGAAGAAGCGAAGGGCGACGCGTACCTCGAAGGCTCTTTCGACGTGGGCGAAGGCAAATTCAAGGTGGAGTGGCTGATGCGCGACCGTGCGGAGCGCGTCTGCTCCGATTACTGGGAAGCCGAAGCTGCTTTGCCGGCCAAAGATCGTGAGATGAATTTGATGATTCCGCCGGCGCGGATCGCCATCACTGAGCCTGAGCAATTTCGGGACGAGCCGCCCATAGCACGCCAAGCGGCGCCCGGCTTACAGGTGAAGGTGCTGGTGAATTTTGCCCCGCAAAACTCGCGCTCGGCTACCTTGCAGCCATTTGATACTTCAGCATTGGTGTCGATTCTGCGGTCCATTTCGCGGGACCCACGCATTGCGCGCTTCTCGGTGGTGGCGTTCAACATGCACGACCAGAAGGTGCTCTATAAGGCGGAGAACTCGGAGAAAATCGATTTTCCGGCGATCGGCAAGGCGCTGGACGCGTTGAAGCTGGGCACGGTGGATTTGGCCCGCTTGGCTAACAAGCATGGCGAGACCGAGTTCTTGGAAGGCTTGCTGAAGACAGAACTCGCCAGCCTGAATACCGACGCGGTGATCTTTGCGGGCCCCAAGGCGCTGCTCGAACAGAACGTTTCGCAGGAGGCACTGCGCGGCGTGGGGCCGGTAAACATGCCGGTTTTCTATATGAATTACAACTTGACGCCGCAGACGTCGCCTTGGCGCGACTCGATCGGCCACGCGGTGAAGTTCCTGCGCGGCATCGAGTACACGATCAGCCGTCCGCGGGACCTATGGTATTCTGTGTCGGAAATGGTGTCGCAGATCGTCAAGCAGCGCACTGTACGGGCAGCGAACCCGACGGTTGGCCAGTAACTTCCTGTTAACGCTGGGCCCTTCCGGTAACCGGACTTCAAAGTGGCACGTATGAAGGATAGAGGTTGAATTGCCGATAGGTGATCAGCGATTAGGCGTCCTGGGGTCCTTTCTTTATGCTATTGCGTTCCTTAATTAGTGGTCTGGCGCTGACGGCGAGTCTGCTTGCGCAGATAGCGCCGGTGAGGGCGCAGAGCTTGGCCCCGTACGTCGGGTCTCCGGTTCCCGTGGTGGAGCGGATGTTGGAACTGGCTAAGCTGCGCGCCGGCGAGACGGTGTATGACCTGGGCTGCGGCGACGGCCGCATCCTGATTGTGGCCGCGCAAAAGCATCGCGTGAAGGCGGTGGGCGTGGAACTATCGGAGCGCCTGGCAAAGTCGACCACGGAAAGTTTGAAGAAGCTCGGCCTGTCGGACCTGGCGAGCGTGATCCACGGCGATCTGATGGACGTGAATCTCTCCGATGCCGACGTCGTCACCTTGTACCTGCTGCGCGATTCGAATGACTTGTTGCGGCCGAAGCTGGAGAAGAGTTTGCGTGCCGGGGCGCGGATAATCTCGCATGATTACGAGATTCGCGGCTGGCGGCCGACGGCGGTGGAGCACATGGAAACTTCGAAGCGGGACCATAAGATCTACGTCTACACCGTGCCGGCAAGCTTCGCCAAGAAGTAGTTAGGCCAAGCAGGCGGCGCGAACGGCGGCGACCATGCGTTGTTGGCCAGCTTCGACATTCCTCATGATGGAACGGACTTTGGCCTTGGCCTGCGCCGGATCGCGGTGGATGCGCTCAAGGCGCGACCACAGTTCAGGGCCGGGGGTTTCGTCGACTTCAAACAGCCAATCGCCCGCACCGAAGTCGCGGTACATTTGCCCCTTGCAGGTGTCGGTGGGTTGGCGGACGTAGAAAGCGGGCGTGCCGTTGCGGAGGGCGATGAGGGGCGAGTGGCACTCGACGCTGACAACTGCTTGGGCTTCGGCATAAATAGAAGCGGCTTCGTCGGGCAGCCAATAGGTGTCGCGCCAGACGACATTGGCCTTCACGTCGGCGGGCAACGGATCGACGAGTACTTCCTTGGCCATTTCGACCTGATACGTCATTTCGGCGCAGGCCATCACTTTGTGGCCGGTGTGCTTCACGTAGGCGATGATCAGGTCGCGCAGCTTGCGGTGGTCGGCCTCGGTGGTGCGTTGGTTGATGGCATCCTTCCGTTCATCGTCGGGGGTGCGGGGCGTATTGCGAATGCGGTAGTAGGGTGTATAACGCAGGCGGGGGATGACGCAGATGAACTTGCCGGGCTCGAGACCGTGGGCCTGCAGGTAGGCGCGGCCTTTTTTGTCGTCGCGGAGCGGCATGCCGAGTTGGGCATCGGGGCCGAAGGCGAGCAGCGGCGTGCGGACGCCCTGGGCTTTGAGATAGTCGCGAGAGATGGAGTCGCGGCAGAAGAAGAAGGCGGAGCGGTCGATGATGTTTCTGAGGGCGGCCTCCAGGTGGGTGGGCGGAAGTTTCAAGGCGGCGGCGCGGAGCTGTTTGAGCGTGCCACCTTCGGGCTGGCGGCCGCCGCCGAGGCCGGAGATGGGGTCGGTACTGACGCCGAAGACTCCGACGGGCTTGCCGGTTTTCTTTTGAAAAGCGATGGCGTGCTGGCTGGCGGGGAAGCCGGAACCGGAGCCGCTTAGGTAGAGGTCCGCGGCGTCCCAGGCTTGGGTAAGGGCAGGGGTGGTGGGCAGGCCTTGGGCGTCGACGGAGCCTTCGGCGATGGTGAGGCGCGGATAGGCGCGCATGAGGAATTCGCGCGCGCCATGGCCCAATTCGCCGGGCCAGAGCGTGACTTCGGCTTCCGGGAAGTGCTTTTCGAGCAGGGAGAGCGCGCCCGGCGTGTGGCCGATATCGCCGATGTTGACGCTTTGCCAGGAACTGCGAAGGAGAATGCGCGGGGGGCGTCCGGCGACGAGCAGGGCGGCTTGGGAGAGAAACAGGCGTCGGTTCATGGCGGCAGGACGAGTTTATCAGAGCCCTAGGCGGCCGGGGAAATATCGCCATGCGGCGTTCTGGCCCATCGATAGGAAACTCGTTTCAACCCCCGTTTCAAGCCCCGGGTCGGACCTTCTGGGCGGGGATGCTCAGCGATTTTGTCGCGGGTTCGGGGGAGGCGAATCAGTATTGAGGTTAAGCTCAATATATTCAATGGTTTGCAAGGAAACCCGGGGATGCGCGTGGATGCCCCCGTATAGGGTTAAGTGATTTATTTTGATAGACTTATCAGGATGGAAGGGATGAATGATAGGATGATGGGGATGGGTACCGGGGCGCTCAGGCGGTGAAGGGCTAGGAGGCGGGGGTGAAGATTTCGCCACGCTTCTTTTTGCCGCTGCGGTAGAGCTCCTGCTTGATGGCGAACATCCGCTTGTCGGCGACATCGAGCAGGAGTTCGGCGGAGGCCGCGTCGATGGGGAAGATCGATTGGCCGACGCTAAGGCTGACGCAGTTGCGGCCCGTCACCGCCAGACCTTGGGCCTCCACCATTTCGCGCATTTGGGCGATGCGCCGGTCAACGGCTTCCGGCGTTGCTCCGCGCAAGATGACCACAAACTCGTCGCCGCCCATGCGGGCCACATAGTCGGCGCCGCGGCAAAGTTGCCGTAGGCCCTGAGCGGTGAACTGCAGCAGGCGATTGCCTTCGAGGTGGCCGAAATGGTCGTTGACGGCCTTGAAGCCGTCGAGGTCAGTGACCAGGATGGTGAGCACGGTGTCGCCAGCGGCGGCAACCTTCACTTCGTTATCGAGATGCAGGAAGAGGCTACGGGCGTTGGGCAGGCCGGTGAGTTCGTCGGTGGCCGCCGAGCGTTGGGCCTGCTTGTAACGCAGGGCGTTCTCAATGGCCGTGCCGGACTTTGAACTAATGGCCAACAGGAGCCGCAAATGGTCCAGAGTGAAGGCGTCGGCCTGCGCCGAGTAAAGGGTGAGCGCTCCGATAGCGCCTTCGGTTCCTTCGAGCGGCACGGCGAGGGCCGAACGCAGCGTCGAGAACTTGGTGGGGTCGTTCAGATAGCCGGGCTCCACCGACGGGCTGCCATTCACCACCGGCTTCTGATTCTCGAAGACCCAGCCGGACAAACCCTGGCCCACGGGAATCTCAAGCGCCCCAAAGAGCTTGCTTTCGGTGCCGGTGACATACTCCGGCCGCAGCAATTGGCCATCGTGAATGTAGATCGCGAGGCTGTCGTGAGGCACGATGTTTTTTAAGCGGCCGGCGAGTAGCGAGAAGGTATCGTCGATGCTGAGCGACGTGCCGATGTCGCGCGTCACTTCGAGCAGAGTCTGGATCTCCTGGCGGGCGGCAGCGATCGACAGCGTGAAATTCATCTGGACCAAGTCAGCGGTATTGGGCCCCGCGCCGAGAGCGGCGGATTCGACGTGCGTAGCGCCGCGGAAGGTGCGGACGCGGGTGACGGTGGGCGAGACGGTGGGCGTGGTGGCTTTGGTCTTTTGTTCAAAGTCAGCGAAACGGCGGGTGACGATCTCCACCACGAGGGGGTCGAAGTTGCGGCCGCTTTCCTGGGCGATGATGGCGATGGCGTCTTCGAGCGGCACGCCGGCGCGGTACTGACGATCGGAGGCCAGGGCGTCCAGGCTGTCGACGACGGCGAGAATGCGGGCCCCGATCGGAATCGCCTCGCCGCGCAGGCCGTCCGGGTAGCCCGATCCGTCCCAACGCTCGTGATGCGAGCGAACGATGGGGACGACCGGATAAGGGAATTCGACGGCTTCCAGAATCTCGGCCCCTACCGCAGGATGCACCTTCATCTTTTCGAACTCCTCGGCCGTCAGCTTGCCAGGCTTGGAGATAATGTATTCGGGCACGGCGAGTTTGCCGATGTCGTGGAGGAGCGCGGCGGCATTCAGCGCCTGGATCAGGTCATCGCTCAAGCCCAGTTCGCGCGCGATCTCCGTGGAATAGACCTGCATGCGGCGCAGATGATCGTGCGTGGTTTCGTCCTTAGCGTCGATCGCCAGGGCAAGGGCCTTGATGGTGCGCAGGTGGAGCTCGGCCATGCGCTTGACGTGTTGCTGCTGCTCCCCCAAGCGGCCCAGATAAATCCGGTAGCAACGCTCCACCAGGTAAACCGTCGGCAACAGCAGGACGGCCACTTCCCAACCCAGGCTTTCGTAAACGATCGAGAAGGCCCACGCCAGCGCGGCACAAATCAGGTACTGCGGAGCGGTGAAGAAAAAGTTCTCATACCAGTGGCGAAAGATGGGGTGGCGGCTGGTAAGGCTCATCACCAGCGAGATGAGGGCCGTATTGAGGAAGAAATAGACCAGGCTGGCCGCGAAGTAATGCAAAGCGACATTCTCACTCAGCGCCAGCACGGAGGCGTGATGGAATATCTGATAGCCGGCGCTGGCCGAAAGAATAGTGCCGGCGACGCTGAAGAGGATCTGCACCGCCTTGGGCCGATTCTTGGTGTGCCAGACGCACTGCGTGAGGCTGCCGGCCGCGGCCACCAGCAGGGTGCCCGCAAAGGAAAGATAACCCATGGCGAGCAAACTGACCATGTAATTGATGGAAAGCGTGCCAGGAACGCCGGGTAAAGCCACCTTGAGCGGCGAGGCGGCCACCACCATCACCAGGCAGACTGCCAAGCGCGTCCAGTGCATGCCGGACCCATTCAGGCAGGCGTAGAAAAGCAGGCCGTAACCAGCCAACAGGACAGCGGCGATGTAGGACTTTGCCGTCGCGTTCATTCGTTTCGTCGATTGCCTGGGCGTGCAAGGACACCGCAGGCCAACCCCACTCGGGGTTACTCAGTCTTTCGACCGTTCGGACATCAGGAATCATGGGGCAAATACCTTAGTGTCGTGTGATACGCTCGCCCCGATGCACCCTTGGCTCGCGCTTTATACGCCAGAAGTCCCGGCAATGATTCCGTTGCCCACCCAAACGCTGCTTGAGAGCTTTCTGGACCGGGCCCGGGGGCTGCCGGAGTCGATCGCCGTCTTTCATTTTGAAACGCCCATCTCCTTCGGCCAGTTGGCTTTTGACGCTTTGCGGTTCGCCACGCAATTGGCGGCTTGGGAAGTGGGCCCCGGTGACCGGGTAGCGCTGTCGCTCCAAAACGATCCTGACTTTCTGGTCGCCCACTACGGTGCCTGGATGCGCGGCGCCATTGTGGTGCCGTTGAGCGCCTTGCTCAAGCAGCGGGAGATCCATTTTCACCTGAAGGATTGCGGAGCGAAGGTGTACGTTTGCCTGGATGAGATTTTTGCCCAGCAGGGCCGCGCCGGGATGGAGGGTACCGCCGTGCGGGAGGTACTGCTCTCGAGCCAGATGGCCGGCCTGCCGGACGGGGACCCCGGTGTGCTCGCGCCCGGGTCGATCGAGGACCCGGCGTATTTGGTTTACACTTCGGGCACCACAGGGTCGCCCAAAGGGTCGATCAGCCTGCATCGGAACATCGCCTTCAACGCCGAGATGTTCCGGGTGTGGCTGTCGGCGACCGAACGGGATGTAATTGCGGGGATTGCGCCCTTATTCCACATCACGGGACTGGTGGCCCAGATTGCGCTTTCAGCCGTTTCCGGCGCGCCGCTGATTCTGGCGCACCGCTTTCAGGCGGCCGAGACGCTGCGGCTGGTAGAGTTGCACCGGGCCACGATTTCGGTGGCGGCCATTACAGCCTACATCGCCTTACTCAAAGAGCCGGGCACGGCCGAACTGAGTTCCTGGACCAAATGCTGTACCGGAGGTGCGCCCGTGCCGCCGGCCATTGTGGAGCAGTTTGCGGCACGCTATGGCGTGCGCATCCACAATACCTACGGCCTGACGGAGGTGAATTCGCCGAGCCATATGACGCCGCTCGGCCGGATCGGTCCCGTAGATCCTTCGTCCGGCGCGCTGGCGATCGGCGTGCCGGTGCCCAATGTGATCGCCAGGATCGTGGACCCGGACCAACCCGGTGTCGAACTACCGCCGGGTGAACCGGGCGAAATCGCCGTGCAGGGCCCGATGGTCTTCGCCGGCTATTGGAATCAGCCTGCGGCCACGGCCGCGGCCTTCCACGACGGCTTCTTTCTCACCGGCGACATCGGCGTGATGGACCGCGCCGGCTGGTTCTATGTGGTGGACCGCAAGAAAGACATGATCGTCGCCTCCGGCTTCAAGGTGTGGCCACGCGAAGTGGAGGATGTGCTCTATCAGCATCCGGCGGTGCGGGAAGTGGCCGTCGTCGGCATTCCGGACGACTACCGCGGGGAGACGGTGAAAGCCATCGTCGCCGTCCGCGAGCCGGTGACGGCGGAGGAATTAATCGCCTTCACGAAAGAACGGCTGGCGGCCTACAAGTATCCGCGAGTGGTGGAGTTTGTGGAGGAGATTCCGAAGACGGCGAGTGGGAAGTTTTTGCGACGAGTGTTTCGGACTCCGGTACCGGTAGAGCCAAAGTTCTAGGACGGACTAGCCGAATTTCCCATCGTCAGCGACCGTCGCAGGGAGCAACATCAGTGCATGGCTTCTGCTGATCACACACCGTTTACGCGTTCCCTTTTGGGTCGCGTGCCGCGGATCAAGCGGGAGCCAGCCAAATATCGCCTGCGGGATGCGCATCGCGTCCCGCAACGAAACAAAGCGCTCGACCAGCAACGCCCGATGATGTACCTGATTCTGGGCGGAGTTCTGCTGGCCTCAGTCACTTACTGGCTGGGGTTACTGATGGGCAGCGCCAACCGGCATTAGCCCGGCTCCCGCGCGCGGAACAACGTAACTACCTCCACCGATGTTACTGTTTCCGCGTGCATGGGGAGCCGCGCGGCCGGTGGATTCACTGGCGCGAAAGATACAGCGAAAGCAGCGACCGCACTAAGCCGCTGGAATTGAAACCGAGTTACTCACGATGCCGTCGATCACTAGGACGAAGTCGCCAGCGCTGGTGAAGGTAAAGTCGGCGCGTTCCACTCCGGGTTGGGAGGGGACAGGGCTACAAGTTACAGCCATCTCCAGGGCACCGACACGGGCACTTACGTCTTTCCCAATACCTCTGCCGGTGAAATAGACACTAAGTAAGTCATCGGCATGGGCGGGGTTTTCCCCAGTAACTGAACCGCGCGCGGAGAAGACGGCGAAGATGGCGGGGGCGGTAGGGGCAATTTCACTATCGCATTCCACGGAGCCGTTGGCGTTTTCGACCTTCACCTTCGCGGGACCGGTGAAGTCAAGCGGCAGGCGGAAATTGATTTGGCTGGCGTTCGCGTAAAGGACCGCCGCCGGTAGGCCATTCACCGTGACGCGCAAGCCCGGCGAATTCCCGCGCACTTCCACCGGCGAGAGGCTGCGGCCCATCAGCGTGGCGAGGCCTCCGGGGGCCACTGGGCCGACACCCGGAACGGCGCTGGTGAGTGGGCCGAGCAGGCGAGGCGCGGGCTTCAGGGTGAAGCTATCGAAGGCGCGACCGTCGACGCCGATGGCCGCGATGGTAAAGACGGTGGGTTCGAGTTGCGCCTCCAGAAAATGATGGCGCCCCTGCTGGATAGCGGCTTCGGGACGCGGGAGGGGCGGGTAGATTTCGGCGCCGCCGCCACCGGTGGTGAAGTAGACGATGCCGTTCACCGGATGGGTGCGCTGGTAATTATGCTCGTGCCCGCTGAAGACGAGGTCGATGCGGTGGCGCTCAAGGATGGGGACGAGGTGCCGGCGGACGAGAGCGCAGAGAGGGTCGGCTTGATTGGGCCCGCCGGCGTAGGGCGGGTGGTGGAACATGGCGATGCGCCAGTATTTGGTGGTGGCGGCGAGGTCACGCTCCAACCAATCGAGCATGGGGCCGCGGCCGGCGGCGGCTTCTTCGAGGGGCGTATTGCTATCGAGGACGACGATGTGGGCATTGTCCCAATCGAAGCTGTAATAGCGGCCCTGGCCCTCGGGGGGCACGGACTCGCGGGGCACTTTGTTGAACTCGACGAACATCTGGCCGCCGGCATGGTAGTAGTCATGGTTGCCGGGACAAGGGAAGGCGGGTGCGGCGGCGAAGAGGTCCTGATAAAGGCCGAAGTATT
>JBBQQS010000128.1:0-11386 GCA_038215525.1 Bryobacterales bacterium | reverse complement strand
TCACGGCTACCCGCCTCCCATCGTAAGGTGCACGTGCCGCTCGGTCCAACCGGCGGCGGGAATCGCTTGCTTCAAGCGGACACAGGCCTCCCAATGGCCCGGCTACGGCAGCAGTTGGTAACTAACAAAAGCCAAGCGTTTGCTATCCGGAGACCAGGAGGGGACGTTAATCGTGCCCTGACCGCCGAATAGCTTGGCGAGTACCTTTACCTGCCGGTCGGCGAGATTCATCACATACAAAGTCACGTCCTGATTGGCCGGATGCCCCGTAACGCCAGGGCTGTAAGCGAGATACACCATCGTACGGCCGTCGGGCGAAATATGCGGGAACCAGTTATTGGCTTCTCCCGCCGTCATCTGCTCGAGGTCCGTGCCCTCCGGCGTCATCCGCCACACCTGCATGCTGCCGCCCCGGCTCGAATTGAAGTAAATAAACTTGCCGTCCGGCGAATACTCCGGGCCATCGTTATGGCCCTCCCCTTGGGTAAGCCGCTTTTCTTCGCCGCCTTCCACGGGAATGGTGTAAATGTCGAACTTACCCCCGCGTTCGCCGCAGTAAGTGAGCGTCTTGCCGTCGGGTGACCAGCCGTGCCAGTAAGAAGGAAAGTTCTTGGTTACGCGCCGCGGTGCTCCCCCGGCGAAGGGCAAAGTGTAAATCACCGATTTCTTTTCCTGCGTCGAGTCACTAATGGCGAGTAACTGGCCATCCGGCGAAATTCCGTGGTCGTTGTTAATGCGCGAAGCAAATCCGGTTTCCATCGGTTCGGCCTTGCCGCCAGCGACGGGAATGCGGTGCAATCGCCCGTCGCCATTGTAAATGAGCGAACCGCCATCGGGGCTCCAATTCGGCGCTTCGATCTTGCCCGGCAGCACCGTCACCACCCGCCGGTCTGTCGACGCGACGGTCACCGTTTCGAGCGTGCTGTAGAGCTTGGGCGTAACCACCGCAACCGGCGCGCTTAACTGCACCTTACTGAAGACCGCCTGCTCCAGCGCGTCCTTATCGTGCGCGCATACGCCGAGGCCCACATAGAACTCGCCCGGCAAAGGCAAACGCATCGAGCCACCGGCCAAGTGCAGTTCCTCGCCCTCTTTGGCCAGGAATAGATAGAAGTAGTCGCCGCGCTTCTCGATCCGCACGCGCCGCGGCGAGGCGTTATTCAGGCCCACCTCATGCGTGCGTCCGCCCTTTTCGTCGCGCGATTGCAGCGAAGTGAGTCCGTCCACATGCACTGCCGCGTCCACATACGCCGAATCGGCGGCCAAGCTCTGCCGGATCATCAGGACGGCCTTCTTGTGCGGGTTACCGGTCTTGGTAAGGAAGCGAATCTCCGCCTCCAGCGCCACGTCGCCGCTCATCTTCTTCCAGACGAAGTGGAAAGCATCGGCCGCGGCCCACATGTTGTCGCCACCGCCGGAGATCGTATAGGTACCCGCGGCCACGTCGCGAGTAACGGTGCCGGCGCGAAGCACTTCGCCCACGTCAGTATGGCTCTCAAAAAGGCCCAACGGTGCCGTTTGGGCGGCCAACTGGCCAAGAGTGAGGGTGCACACGGCTAAGATCTGATTCGGCATGCAGGTATGATACCGGATCAGTTACGCCAAGCCAGTGCTAGTTCCGGTTTCCGATAATCTCGGTGCGGCCGGCCAAAGGCTTCACGACGCCTTGGCCACAGACGCCCACGCCCACATTCACCAGGGCCGAGAGAAAGTTGAACAACACGGAGTAGACCATCTGTTCGGTTACTGGTTGTTTACCCGGCAGCCGGAAGTCGGCCGGCAGTTCCTTCAAAATCTGGACCCGCACCGCCGTCTTTTGCACCCGTCCAGAGCCGTCGCGCTGGTTGGCGACCGAAATCGGCGTCTGCATCACGGCGCCCGTGCGAGCTTCGACGTAGAAGTGACAGCGAGAGAACCAGCCGAGATTGCCGGGGTCCGCGGCGTCGAATAGTAGCAATGGCACGTCGCGGCCGGGAATCTCTAGATCGAGGATCAATCGGCGCTCATCGTCGCGCACTTCCGGGGCGAAGCCGGCTTGGCGAGCCACTTCCGCCACCGTGTCCTTATCGAGTTCGAGGCGCAGCAGCTTGTGCTGTCCGGCGTGCAAGACTTGCATCAGTTGCCATCTTAGCAAGCCGGGGGGCCGTTTTGACGGGATTTCAGGGGCGTGGTAACCTGAAGGGGTAACGAAAGGAAGACTTTCTCGCGATGAAAGCCGATATTCACCCCAACTATCACGACATCCGCACCGTTTGCGCCTGTGGTTCGACGTTCAATACCCGCTCCACTCACAAGGGAGCCGAGTTGCGCCTGGAAATCTGCAATGTGTGCCACCCGTTCTATACGGGGCGCCAAAAGCTGATCGACACCGAAGGCAGCGTGGGCCGCTTCCAGAAAAAGCTTGCCGCTACCAAGCTATTGCAAGAGAAGCGCGCCGCCGTCAAGCCTACTGTCCAGTAGCCGGCAGACACTTTCGCTCTAAGGCCGGCACCTTCGGGTCGCCGGCCTTTTTTCGGTCGTGCGTCGCCCCTTGACCGCTGAATTTGTTACTTCTAGGATGCGCCCCGCCCCGCCTAGCCTGCCGCGTAAGCGGCGGGTCACCCAGGCTCTAGAAAAATGCAGTAAACGCTGGAGTTTCTTTGACCAATGTGAACCGTCGCCCACGCGCCGAGGCTAGGGTAGCAACGGCCCAGGCAGAAAGAAATCAAGCGGTCAGAGCACTTGGCGAGCTGAAATGGCTAAATTCGGAAGCTGCCAGCTGGACTAACCCTTGCCCAGATATTGCCCGGTGCTGGCACTCACATAAATCGAATGGTCGCTCATCGCGACGGAGTCACCCCACAGCACGCGCCAAGCGGCTTCCGGGTGCAGACGGGTGAACTCCAGTTGGAAGAAGACGGGGCGATTGGGATTCTTCTTGAGATAATCGGCACTCTTCTCTTTGGCCAGCTTCAGCGCTTCGTCGGAGTCGATCCTGAAGGCCTGGACGTAAAAGGGCATGGCAGTGGGCGAAGGTCCGCTCCAAGCCGCGTCGCCCAGGCTGAAGACTCCTTGATGAAGCGATTCGCCGACATCGACCACCGAGTAGGTGAAGATCTTCATTTTGCCCTTGGCTTGCGACGTGAAGGTGAAGCGCCAAGCGCCGAACCTGCCGTCCTTGGGCGTAATGCCTTCCACCGGCATGCTTTCCGCGCGCAAGGGCTGTACGTCCGGTGCCCACATCCTCGCGGCGCTATAGACCTGATAGAAGGCTTTGCGGCCAGTAACCGGCTCGGGGGCTTTAACGGGCGCTTTGGAGACCTCAGGCGTCGAGCAAGCGGCAAGCAAAAGCAGGGCGACCGAGGGGAGCAGCATGCGCATGGATCTCTTATTGTAGCCGTTCATCCCACCTGGATCACAATTTTGCCACAATCGTCATGGTAGCCCTCCAGCATTTCAAAGGCATTCTGCGTTTCGATCAGCGGCAGACGGTGGGTGAGTAAATGGTCCGCGATGACGCCTTCGGCCAGCAGCCGGGTGGCCTCGGCGGCATTGTGGTTTGAGCGAAAGATCGTTTGGAGCCGCAGCTCTTTGGCCATCGCCGCGTGCAGGTCGACGGGCAGGTTGGTCTCGCTGGGAATGCCGATCAGGATGCACTCGGCCCCTTTGCGGGCGGCGGCGAAGCAGGCGCGGAGGCTGTCGCGCTTGGCGGCGGCGTCAATGACTAGGTCGGCGCCGCGGCCCTGGGTAAGATCGTGGACGGCCGCGGCGAACTGGCCGGTTTCGGTAGCGTGGGTGGCCCCCATCCGCAAGGCCAGCGCACGCCGATGCGGCCGCGGGTCGGAGACAATCACCTGCGCCGCGCCCCGAGTGCGGGCGACCGCCGCAGCCAGCATCCCAATAGGGCCAGCGCCAGTGATCGCCACCACGTCGCCCGGAGTGAGCGGGTGCAGTTCGTACAGATGCACAATTACGGAGAGGGGCTCGATCAGCGTCGCCTGGTCAAAGGATAGGCCGTCGGGGATCGGGTCGGCGTTCGCGGCCGGGATCGTCGCGTATTCGCGGAAGAGTCCCCAGACGCCGCCCGAACTCATGAAGCGCGAGGTGAGGCAAAGATTAGCCCGGCCGGACCGGCAGAATTCGCAATGGCCACAGGTGAGCGCGGGCTCGATAGCCACGCGGTCGCCGACGTTGAGATCGACACCGGGCCCGGTAGCGACGATCACGCCCGCCGGCTCATGCCCCAGCACCATCGGATAAGGCGCGCGGCGCTCGCCCACCCCGCCTTCGGCCCACCAGTGCAGGTCACTCCCGCAAATGCCGCAGGAGCAGATACGGACCATCACTTCGCCGGCCGCGGGCTCCGGCGCGTCGGGAAGTTCCACGGGTTCGAGCTGTCGGAGGCTGACAAGTTGCATGGCGCGCATTTTTTGATTCTGGCACGCGGAACAATTCGGGGGGTTGCGGCGTATTATTGGGTGGCGAGGTAATTATGTTTTGCACAAAGTGCGGTGGTGAAACGACGGCGATGGCGGCCTTTTGTTCGCAATGCGGGAACCAACTGCGGTTCGATGGCGGCGTGCGAACCAGGCGGCTCGAACGCGATATGGCGAACCGGCAAATTGCGGGCGTGTGCGCCGGCTTGGGCAACTACCTGGGCGTCGACGTCACGCTGATCCGGATTGCCTGGTTAACGCTGGTGATTGCTGGCGGTATGGGCCTAGTGGCCTATGTCCTCGCGTGGATCGCCATGCCGAAGAGCAATCTGCAACTGGTCCCGTACGCGTTGCCTCCCGCAGCCTAGCCCACCGCGTGAGCGGTGCGTCACATTGGCCTTCTATCCTGAAGCAAATACAGGGCGCCAATAAGATACTTCACACCAGAATCGCCTCCACCGGACGCCGCAAGGACCGGGGCATCAAGGGTCCCCGTCCGAATCGCAAAACCAAGTCCGGCCGCCCGCTGGAAATGCCCAGAAAGCTGGCGAATTGCGGCCGCAAGGCAGATACTTCTACCGGCTGATTCAGATGGGCCGTGCGAATGCCCAGCGCCGTGGCCTGCAGCGCGAATCGCTCAAAGGCCCGGCCCACGTTGATCCAATGCACGGGGTCACTCGCGGCGGAGACGAACACGGCAATGCCGGCCGAACTACGCACGTGCCGCGCATATTTTTCGTTTTCGCCCTTTTCGGTGAAGAACTGGCTGAACAACGGCCGGATCAGCCAACCGGGCATGGCCGGGTTTCCGGAAGCGCGCGCGAACAGGCCGTCGCGGGTGCTGAGCGCCTCGGCGTCGGAGAAGCGGATCCAGCTCTTTAACTCCGCAACAAAGGCGGGGTCGTTCATTTGGGCGGTGTTGCCGCGCACCACGTACTCCAGGACATTCTCCATCGCTCGCCTCTCGGTGATCAGGATCATGCGCACGCCTTCGCCGGCACCGGCTTGCTCCAGCATTTGTAACTCCACCGGCAGAAGCGGGCGGCCATTATATTCCGTCCGCGTCGATTGGCGCTCAGGGATCGCGGCAAATAATTTCGAGCGGGTCGCCGCAGTGGGCTCAAGCGCGATCTCGATTCCCTCGGCGCTAGGCCTAACGACGCCGTGGAAGCCATGCGCCAAAGCGGCTTCCAACAGATTCTCGGCCGCGCAGCCCAGCGAGACGTAGAGATGGTGGTTGTCCGGGTCAACGGCCGGGCAGCGGCGAGCCAAGTCCGGCAGGATGGTGATGCGTCGGTCGCCCAAGCGGAACTTCCAGCACTGCGTGTTGTGGCTGGATGGCGCCATGGCGGCATAACGCACCAACTCCCGCAGGGTGTCCGGCTGGCCGACGGTAGGCGCCCAAGTGCTTTGGGCGGCGCGCTCATATGCGGCCTTACCGCAGCCCGCCAAAATGAACGCGCCGCCTGCCAATGCCATCCGTCTCTTCATGCCCATCGACAGAGCAGTTTTGCCGCCAATGATCAATCTGACGATGGAGCGCTATCGCTTAGCCCGCCGTCGCGTAGGTGCCAACCGCCGGCAGGCAAAAGTAAAAGGTCGATCCCGCGTTCGGGGTGGACTTCGCCCAAATCCTCCCCCCGTTCCGTTCGACAATCTTTCGGCAGGTAGCCAAGCCAATCCCGCTTCCCGGGTATTCGGTTCCGTGTAGCCGCTTGAACGGTTGAAAAATCACGTCGGCATAGTCCGGTTCAAAGCCCTGCCCGTTATCCTCCACCGCAATTACCCATTGGCCACCTTGTTCTTGCGCGGAAATTTCAATGCGGGGTATCACCGTTGGCCGCCGGTACTTCACCGCATTCTCGATCAAGTTTTGGAATACTTGAGCTAGATGTGTTTTTGACACCACGACTGAAGGAAGCGACCCATAAACGATTTCGGCGCCAGTTTCCCGAAGTTCACCCTTCAGGCTTTCTACCGCGCTTCTGACGCCCTCTTCTAGTTGGCTAACCTGCCCAGTCTTCACGCCAGCGATATCATCCTGTGACCCCAACCGGGCGTGGGTAAGCAGATCTTCTATTAACTCCGCGGCGCGCTTGGCATTGGATTGAATGATTTGCGAAAGTTCACTCGCTTCCGCATCGGCAGCATCGCACCGGTTAGCCAAGAGTTGCGCACACAAACTGACGGTCCGAATCGGCGATTTCAGGTCATGCGAGACGGCGAACGCAAATCGCTCCAAATCTTCATTCGACCTCTTCAGCTCTTCGTTTGCCCGCTCCAGTAGCTTGCTAATGCGGTGCCGCGATAGCCGGACTTCAAAATGCTCTATGGCATTTTCCAGCGCATAAAACAAACCCTCCCGGCTCAGGCCGCCTTTGGAAAGATAGTGATCCGCACCTGCCTTCATGGCGCGCACGGCCATTTCTTCATCTCCGACTCCGGTAAACAGAACCGTCGGTACCCCCGGCTCGCCAATCCGCTCGGAGAGCATATTTAGAAACTCAATTCCGGTCAGGTCGGGCAAAAGATAGTCGAGCAGAATACAGTCGAAAGGGCCGCCAGAAGAGGCTAGTTCCAAACCCTCTCGCCCGGTAGATGCTTCGGAGCATTGCCAATTTGAAAGCTGGTTCTTCATTAGATCGCGGGCATACGCGCGATCTTCGGCGCAATCATCCACGATCAACAGACGTTTCAATGTTGCTTCCATGTCTCCACCTCGGGAGCCGGTTCCACCGTTTGAAACCAGTACTGCGTCAAGGTTTTCATCAGCTCGCTCAACTGGGTTAAGCCCAACGGTTTCACAATGTAACTGCTCGCGCCGTCACGGTAACATTCCGACACGTCTTTGGAGTGGGCGGAGCTCGAGAAGATCACGACCGGCAGAGACTTTAGTTGGTCGCATGTTTTAATGTACCGCAGAACCTCCTTCCCGCTCATCCGAGGTAAATTGAGATCGAGCAACACCAAGCCCGGCTGAAGAAAAGCGTCCTTATATTTCCCACGCCCATGTAGACACTCGATGCCTTCTTCCCCGCTTTCGCATCGCACCAAAGGCATCTCGATCGAAGCCGCTTTGCTCGCCCACTGCAGAGCTTTATAGTCCTCTTCACTGTCTTCCACCACGATGATCGATCGGCGAGCTCTGCAATTCACGCAGGTATCCCTGAAACACTAGGGCCCAAAACGAAGAAGAATGTGGTCCCTTTCCCGGGCTCGGATTCGACCCAGATTTTCCCTCCGTGCCGGTCGATCACTTTCCTGGTGATGGTTAAGCCCGCGCCCGAGCCTCCGCCATACTCTCCGCGGCCATGCAGGCGCCGAAAGATCTGAAAAATTTGTGCGTGGTGCCTCGCCTCAATACCAATGCCGTTGTCGCGAACGAAAAAAGTGGGCGTGCCGGACGCGCCTTCTTCGAAACCGACTTCCACCACTTTGTCGTCTTGGTCATTGTACTTAAGCCCATTCGAGATCAGGTTCGTGAACACTTCGGTGAGCCGGATGTGATCCCCTTTCACCACAGGTAATAGCTGCGAGAACTTTACCGTCACGCTTTCCGCCTGGATGCGCGCCTGAAGCATATCGATCGCTTGGTGCACTACCCGATTCAAATCGACGTCGACATGGCTGAATTCCACTCGCCCAACCCGGCTGTACTCCAGCAGAGAGTCGATCAGTTCATCCATGCGCCGGCTCAGCCGACTCAACGTCGCCAGCTTACCTTTGTTCTCTTCGTCCAACCTATCCGCGCAGTCCGCTTGCAGCATTTCGGCGTAGTT
Organism: Bryobacterales bacterium; assembly: GCA_038215525.1. Taxonomy (GTDB): domain Bacteria; phylum Acidobacteriota; class Terriglobia; order Bryobacterales; family Bryobacteraceae; genus JALHNI01. The sequence continues at coordinate 3,192 of JBBQQS010000128.1, read as the reverse complement.
GTGGATACCGCGCAATGGTTCTTTCAGGTCGTGAGCGGCTACGTAGGAAAAAGAATCCAGATCGGCGTAACTACGCTCCAGGTCGGCATACAGCCTGCCGACCTCTTCGGCACGCCGCAACACCAATTCCAAAAGACTCGTCCGCAATTGTCTTACGGCCTCTAGCTCCACTTCTTCCCAGGGAGCGGATTTCAAACGAACTGTCTCCTGCCACAAGGCGAAAGAGGTTCTCGGCAGCAAACGTTGCCCGTCGTCGGTAGTATCTACTGGCTTCTTTGGGTCGCCGGCCCAATTCACGGTTTGCACCATCTCCGGGCGAAACCAGAGTAGGAAATCGTCCTTTGCCTTGGCAAAGCGCAAGCTAAGCAGACCGGTGCAGGTTTCTTTATAGGCTACCGCCTCCGGCAGCTCCGATGACAAACAGTCGGTGGAAAAGACGTCTTGAGTCACCACGTCAGATAGCCAGGTCACGATCTGTTGTATCTCCGCTTCCGGCGGTGTTACTCCTAACGTATGAACTCGCCCATTTACTACCACTGCCGCACCTTCGCAGTTCACAAATTGCAAGAGGTTTGGCTCATCTTCGAGGAACCCAACGACGAACTCCTTATGCCGGGAAACGTTTTCCACTAACGACACTTGCGCGGTTTTCAATTTCATCCGGTACTCATGGCCCTCAATGTCCTCCTTCGCGGCCATCAGTGCGGAAACCATGTGCGCGAGAAACTCACAAGCCACTCGCGTCTCATAAGGAACGTGTTTCGGCCCGGCGTGGTGGTGGCAGGCAATCAGTCCCCACAATTTTCCGTCCTTCAGCAACGTCATCACCATGCTCGATTGCGTACCCATGTTTTTCAGGTAATCGACATACATGACTGAGACACTGCGCAGCAGCGATAAGCTCATGTCGAGCGGCCCGCCCGTTTGGGGGTTGTTCTCGGGAACGAGCGGGACCGGCCGGTAGCCGATATCGGGCTGATGGCGCAACCAGGTGAGCGCATACATCCGGCGCGCGGGCGCGGGAATGTCAGAAGGAGGATAGTGCAAGCCGAGATACGGGTCCAGCCCGTCTCGTACAGCCTCTGACCGAACCCAACCACTGCCGTCTTCCATAAATTCATAGGCCATCACGCGGTCGAATCCAGTAAAATCCTGGATCTGTTGCACCGCCAGATCGAAAAACGCCTGCAGTCCCGTCACCCCTTGCAACTTGGCAAGGGCGCCGTGCAGGTCGGCGTAAAGATCGAGGGCCGGAACTTGGCCCGGAGCCGCCCGTGCCTCCATCTCCAGCATCAATACCCCATCATAGCGATGCGCCAGAACATCGAACTCGCGGCCCCCAATCGCCGGCCTTAACACGTGGACGGGCATGCCATCGAGCTTTTCGCGGCCTAAACGGTCGCGCAGGCGTTCCAGTTGTTCGCCGCTAAAGACGCGGCTCAACTCCGCGCCCACTAAATCCTTGGCCGGCACTCCCAGCAGTTCATCGGTATTTTGGCTGGCTTGCAAAATCCGCATTTCCGGTTCGCTCACCACCAGCAGGGCACCGTGCGGCAGGATCGCCCCGGCATATTGAATCTGCTCGCGATCGCAGCTGGTCAAATCGACATTCTGTGCTGTGATCATGGTTTCGGTATTCATTGGCCCCTTGGAATCCACTGCTCGAACGTCTCAAATGTCTTGGTGGCGGCCGCCACGATTTCGTCATGGTTCTCGGGGTGTGCTGCCGAGTACGCTTCAATGCCGGCGCGAAATTTCACCCACATCTCGCCCACGCCCGAGCCATCGCCAGAAAGGCCATAGCCAGAAAAGAAGGCGCAGCCATTTTCCGCCGTATAGTGCAGCGTTTCGCGGATATGCCGGGCAATCACTTGTCCCCCGAGGGTTGAGCCTTCCAGGACGTACAAGCAGCCGAACAGCTCCGCCGTCGTCCGCAGTGAAGGGATCGTTGCCAAGGGGATCTCGTTCGGCAAGGCGTTGCCCAGTACCCCTAAATCCCGGCGCAATGCGTCCATTCGCGTACGGCTCTTAATATCCGGCAGCCAGGGCGAGATTTCGGAAGCCGCTCCTTGAATCAACGACTCGAACGGAACGTGAAGACTATAGAAATATTCCAAAAGCGCGCGATAGCTTTGGTCTGAGTGCACGCGCTTGAATAAATCCAAACGTGTCTCTAGGCTAACGTGAACGGTGTGCGTGGCTTGCCGGAGGCGCTGCAGAATTGAACTTACGGGCGCGACAGCCATAACAGGTGCAGCGTTTGTAATCAGTGGAAACCTTCACTTCTTAGTCCTGTTGACCAATCTACTATGTGCGAGGTTATCTTAAAAGTGTCGCAGATTGCAAGGCGATTCGTCCTCCCCCCACAAGGATCGGGCGTCTGCGAGTCCTACTTCTCGCTGATAATCCGCTTCCTCCCAAAATACTGCTCAGCATACCAGGCTCACTCGGGCCGCTCCGCCAATAGCATGCGATCAAAGGGCGATGTGGGCACCAGATTGGCCCGGTGACCCGCTCGTTCCATCAGACGCCGATGTCGCCCCGTCCGCTGGTACGCAGCGCGGGCGCGGCTCCGGTCTTCGCTTAGGTGGCGGTAGGGTGCGACTACACTGTTTTCGGATTTACCGCTGGCCGATATTGCTGTGCCAGATAGTGCTGGTCGAGCGCCTGACGCACCAGCGTTTTGATCACCGCCTGCCGGCTCACATTGAGACTCTCGGCGGCGCGGTCCAATTCTTCCAGCATCCCGGCGGTGACATCCACGTTGACTCGCTGAATCGGCTGCGCGGTCTCGGGGTGAACCATGCGGCCCTGCCCTTTGTAAAATGACCCGACACTCTTGCCCTTATCGGCAAGCTGGGCAATCGCCTCCGCCGGTGGTGGCTTCTTTCTACTGGCTTGCTTCATACAAGTGAATTTCCTCTCTGGGTTCGCGCTGCACATCGCGGATGAGCCGGACAATCCTCAGTGCTTGCGCCCGATCCTGTTCGGCCCACAACGCCAAGTCCTCGAACGCCGAGGAGTCAAACTCAATGCTTCTCACAAGCCGAGTTTCGCGACTGCGTCATCAAGGGCTATGCCGCTGCTGCGTTCGAGTGATGCTTGCAAACGCAGCTTCATCGTCTCGGACTTAAGGAGATCTTCCCCAGCTTCATTTGACACGATCTGGATGTCCGTTTCTGGCACAACTCT
>JBBQQS010000127.1:0-11389 GCA_038215525.1 Bryobacterales bacterium | reverse complement strand
TGGCGGGCACCGATTGTAGGGAAGCCAAATCCTTCGCTTCCGCGGTCATCAGCACATACTGATCGGTCACCACGTAGGCCATCTGTGCCACGCCCGCAAAGGTCTGCGTCAGCTTGGTCTGCAATGTCGCCCGCTGACCGGGCTTCACACCCATCACCATCACCGGCTTGGTGCTGTTGCCCTCGGAAGTAAATCCGAAAACCATTTCGTCCCCGATCATAGGAGTAACGGACTGCAGTTTGGTCAACTGCAATTTCATGTCCACCATCGCCGAGGAGTTCCACCATTCGCGCAACACGGGGCTTTCCTTGGCCCGCGCGTCGATCAAGCCAATAATCTGTTCGATTGGCCCACCCAGGTTTGGCACTGAACCGTAGATCATTGTATTGGCGGGTAAGTAAGCGAGTAACTGCGGCGTAGTCCGCAAAGCCGCCGCCGGCAGCGTCGAGAACTTCTGCTCAATGACGGCTAACTCGGCGAGTAACTGGATATATTTCTGCGCATCCGCGCTCCAAGCCACGGCCTCTTTCGGCGTCACCGAGGCCAAGGCCTCTGAGGTCGCCGCATGTTCGCCGGGCTTCAGTAAGTGGCCGCCACCGGCCTGATCCACCTGCACCGCGCCCTCGATCACCGTCACCAGCGAGCCCTGCAAGCCGGTGCTGACGCCAAAGACCGTGCCCTTCACTGAAGTCATCGAATCCTGCGTCGCCACGCGCAAATGGCCGCGGCGTTGTTTGGCCGCCTGGATCATCACGTCGCCGCGCTCGAGGTGTACCGTCTGGCCGCTCCACGCCGCCGTGACAAAGAGCTCGGAACGCTCGTTCATTTCGAGTTGCGATCCATCGGCGAGCTGTAACTTCGCCCGCGTGCCGCGGCCCGAACGCACTACATCACCTTCGCCGATCGCGTCGCCGGCCTTGAGCGGTTGGCCATCCATGCGAATCAATTCGCCGGAGCCTATCGCCACCGTGGCCCGCGCACCGGACCCCGCCAGGAACTTATCGAGCGGCTCACGTGCGGCCCACACCGACAAGCCGGCCACCGCGGCCGCGATCGCCCACTTGGCGAACACCGGCGTCCGCTTCGGCACGCGAGCTGGCATCGCGACCACCTTGGGCCGCTCGCCGGTCATCTCGCCGTAAATTCCGCGGCAAGCGGCGCAACGGCTCAAGTGGTCTTCCACCAAAAGCCGCCGCGTCTCTTCCAAAGTTCCGGTGACATAGCCCGCCAATTCCGGCCGGAATTCGGCGCAGGCCAGATTCACAGGGGCCGGATTCAGCTCCAGCCGCGCCCGCACCCGCTCCTTCGCCTCCGCCATCTCGCGTGGGGCTTCCGAAGCTTGGATCTCATTCAACAAGTCATCAAACTGTTCGTCGTTCATCATCTTGTCCTTTCTTCAGTTCCCCAACTGCACTTTGAGAGACTCGCGAATGCGATGCAGCCGCACCGCGATAGTGGTCTTCTCGAGCCCATACATTTCGGCGATTTCGCCATTCGCCAAACCTTCGATATAGCGCAGCACGAACATCTCGGCGTCGCGCGGCTCCAGCGTGCCAATGGCTTGACGTAACCGCTGCCTCAGCTCCGCCGAACTGTCTTGCTTTAGCCGGTCCGGCGTCTCCGAAATCGAGTCCTGCCGCCACGTCGACCGCCGCCGGACGATGTCGATGGCCGCATTGGCCGCCGACCGCCGGAGAAAGCCTTCGGGCGCGCGCAAGGGGTCAAGTGGCTCCTCGCGTTTCAGCACCCGAAGAAATACGGTCTGCAAAACGTCTTCGGCATCGGCCGTCGAACCGGTGACGCGGAGCGCCGTCCGGTACACGGTGTCCGCATAGCGGGTGTAGAGATCGCCTAATTCTGGGGGCATGGCCTGTATCGAATTGTCGGCTATCGCGAGCGTCGCCATCATATGATTCCTCTGCCTGGATATACGACCCAGGGAGGAAATTATTGCGGCAAGCCGAGCCGTTTGCGCCGATTCTCTTCTTGTTGGGCAAAACGGGGCATCAAGCGCTCCTCGATCCAGGCATAAGCCGCCGCCAGCCCTTCGGCCTGATAAACCCGCCCCAACTCCGCTTCCACCCCGCTCGGCTCGCCAAAACCGGATAGGAACTGGTTTGAGGTCATGCGGACGCTCTTGTCGCCATCGACGCGGCCATCTTCGCGCAGGATCTTCTCGCGGACGTACAAGGTCAGTACGGCGTCGCCAAGCCAAGCCTCTTCGAGGACTTGCCTCCGATTCACCCGAGCTTCCGCCAACGGCATTGCACGTCCTTCAGCAAGGGCGTGGCGCTCAAGAAGGCCGGGGTAGATTCGAGCGACAGCCGGTTCTGCACCAGGATTCCGGTCGCGCGCCAATAAGCGTCCTGGAAGAGCTCCGTGCAAATGGTCTCTTCCGATTCGCTGCGCTCCTTCGGTGGCTTCATTTGGTATTCCGTAAAGCCGGTGCGCATCGCCAAACGGCCCAGTTGCAGGGCGTGTGAATAGTCATAGGGCTGGTTGAGCCTCGCCACGGAATAGAGCGCCGTGCGCCAGCCGAGTTCGCGCTCGATGAACTCTCCACCCAATACCCCACGCCGGATTCGCACCAGGGAGCCCGAAAGAGCATGGAGCAAATTCCCCAGTTTGACGCCCTCGCGCGTCGCCTCGCAGGTGAGGAACATTTCGCCCGCATAGACGGCGGCGTGGGTCCAGCGGGCGTGCTCCGGAAGATAACCGCCGTGGCCCTGGACGTAGCTAATGCCCCGGGCCGTCGCACCAAATTTGGAGTAGGGCGCGGTGAGGATCAAGTCGCCAGGTTGAAGGTCCTCCAGCTGGGGAACATAGCCCGCCTCGATAATTTTCGGGGGCAGCGGCCCCTCCGGAATGAGCGGTTCCGGATACAGTTGATGGGCCTCGACGTTCTGCAGGTCCAGGACATACTGCATGCGCTAATTCCCGCCAGAATGCGCCAGGGTTTTTTCAGAAACTACTTTCACCAGGGCTCCATCCTGCAAGAGAAAGGAGACGGGGGACCGTGGAATAAGTCCTATACTTTCAGGGTCTTGGCCGTGATACGCGTTCAGTTGCGAAAAAAGAAAGGGCCAAAGTCGATCATTTTCCGGCTCGGCGATATAACCCATTCCCAGCGTTTCGACGATCCGGTAAATGTAACCTTTTCTCTTCTCTAGCACGGTAAAACACAAGTTAGCATACGTTTTCCCGGCTGGCTACTAGGAAATCTTCCGCCACCTAATGTATTTCCCCCCCTCATCCGATGGCCTTGGTGAGGCGATTAGAACTATGGCAGCCATGATCCTCGAATCACAACCCGCAGAGCTCTCCCAACCGCCGGTGCGCGTGGGCGAGATCTTCCGCATCAGCGCGATCCACATCTGCTACTTTGCTGACCGCGTCAGCCGCGAGTCTTTCTGCTGTACCTTCGACAAGATCAAGGGCTACCGCGGCCAGCAACCGGCTGACTTCGGCATGATCCCTGGTACGGCCGTCCACTTTGGTCTCGATTCTGACGGCGAAGTCGACTGGGTCGAACTCCAATAGCGTTACCCTGAAGGGGTGCGTGCCCCCCAAAAGCCTGAGGTGATGAGCCCCGCCGGGTACTGGCCCCAACTGCGCGCGGCCATCGAAGCCGGCGCCGACGCCTGCTACTTCGGCCTCAAGCATTTCACCGCGCGCGCCAAAGTTGGCTTCGATCTTGAGGAACTCCCGGACGTGATGCGCACCCTGCACCAGCGTGGCGTCCGCGGCTACTTGACCTTCAACACCCTGGTCTTTGAGCACGAGCTGGCGGAAGCCGCGCGCGCCATCGCCGCCATCGCCGAAGCCGGGGTCGACGCCCTCATCGTGCAGGACCTGGGCATCCTCCGAATCGCCCGGCAAATCGCCCCGGACCTGGAGTTGCATGCCTCCACCCAAGCCAGCATCACCAGCGCCGAGGGCGTCCAGTTTGCCCTGGCCCAGGGCGCCCACCGCATCACCTTGGCGCGCGAGTTGTCGATCGAAGAGATCGGCGCGATTTACGAGAAGACCCGGGCCGATCTCGAGATCTTCGTCCATGGTGCCCTCTGCGTCGCCTACTCCGGCCAGTGCTTTTCGTCCGAAGCCTGGGGCGGCCGCAGTGCCAATCGGGGCCAGTGTGCCCAGGCCTGCCGGCTGCCCTACGACCTGATGGTGGATGGTGTCGAACGGCCGCTCGACGATGCCCGCTACTTGCTCTCGCCCGGTGACCTTTCGGGGCTGCATCTGGTTCCGCAGATCGTCGAAGCCGGGGTGAATTGCCTCAAAATTGAGGGCCGCTACAAGGACTCGGACTACGTAGCGCTGACGACGCGCGCTTATCGGCAGGCGGTGGATGCCGCCTGGGAGAATCGGCCTTCGGCGCTGACGCCGCGCGATGCGCTCGATCTTGAGCAGGTCTATTCGCGGGGCCTCGGGCCGCACTTCCTGTCGGGTGTCAATCATCAGGCCGTGGTGCGCGGCCGCCATGCGCGCCATCGCGGCGTACAGGTCGGCGTGGTCGTCCGGGTGGAGCGCGATCATGTCGTCATTCGGCCCACCGCGTCCCATGCGATCAGTCCGCTGAAGGCTGGCGATGGCGTGGTTTTCGATGCCGCATCGTGGCGCAGCCCCCAGGAGAAGGAGGAGGGCGGGCGGCTGTATCATGTGCGTCCGACGCTGGCCGGCGACCTCGAGATCACCTTGGCCAACCAGGCCGTTGACCCCAGGCGCATCCGTACCGGTGACTTGCTTTGGCGCACGCATAACCCTGAGCTCGACCGAACCGCCCGCCCCTATCTCGAGGCCGTCACTCCGGTCGCCAAGCAGCCGGTGATGGTGCACGCGACGGGTTCCTTGACGACGCCGTTGAAACTTACTTGGACCGTGAAGAAGGGCGTTGCGGTCGAGGTGCAATCCGCCGGGCCCTTGAGCGCCGCGCAGAATCGCGGCCTGACCGCTGAGACCCTTCGCGACCAGTTGGGCCGCCTCGGCAACACGCCTTACGAACTCACCTCTTTGTCTGCGGACCTCACGGACAGTCTCTTCGCCCCCGCCTCGGTCTTAAACCACCTGCGGCGCGAGGCTGTGGACCAGTTGCAGGCCCTTCAGGCCGTTCCTCCCCGTCGCGAAAATCACCCGTTCACGCTCCAGGCGTCGCCGATAGAGACCCAACCGGGAGAGCCGCGGCTGCATTTGCTGGTCCGCAATGCGGAGCAGTTGGGGGCCGCCATTGAGCTACGCCCCGCTAGCATCACGCTCGACTATCTCGACCTCTATGGCCTGCGCCCGTCGGTGGAAAGCGTGAAAGCCGCCGGCCTCGAAGCCCGCGTCGCCAGCCCTCGCATTCTGAAGCCCGGCGAATCGCGCATCGCGAACTTCCTGGTGAGCCTGGATTGCCCGATCCTGGTCCGGTCGACCGGGCTGCTGCATGTTCTTCCCAAACAAAGCCAACCGTTGATCGGAGACTTCAGCCTTAACACCGCCAATGCCGTGACCGCTCAAGCTTATCTGGCCTTGGGCCTCACTCGCCTGACTCCGACGCATGATCTGAACGCCGCCCAGATCGCCGCCCTCGCCCTCGCCATCGGCGCGGATCGCCTGGAAGCCATCGCCTACCAGCACCTGCCGGTCTTCCACACCGAGCACTGCGTCTTCTGCCGGTTTTTGTCGAAGGGCACTACGCATCGCGACTGCGGCCGGCCGTGCGAGGAGCACCAGATTGCCTTGCGCGACGCCCAAGGCCGGCAGCATCCGGTGATCGCCGACGTCGGGTGCCGCAACACGGTCTTTGGCGCCGAAGCGCAGCAGGCGGGCGCGCATTTGGACACGTGGCTGGCCGCCGGCATCCATCACTATCGGCTGGAGTTTGTGCACGAGTCGGCCGAGCAAGTCCGCCAAGTCGCGGGCGTCTTCAAGTGCGCTCTCGCCGGCGAGATCACGTTCAGCCAACTCAGCGCCGCGCTCCAGCGCACCGCCCCCGAAGGCATCACCGAAGGCAGCCTCTTCACCCCCAAGGACTATCAGCTGTTTCCGATTTTGCAGTAGCGATGCACCGAGGGCTAGGAGGGGCTAGGAGACGAAACGAACCCGGGAGTGATTGATTCGAAAGGGCTTTGTTTTTTCGGTCCGGGCCGACCCGGCCGCAACCAGAGAACAACGCTGGATACTTCATCGTAGCAGGCCAGAACCAGGACCCTGGGCTTATCCTATTGATTCAAAGGGATAAGATCGCAGTGACTCAGTTGGCTGCCCCGCGGCGCGATTGCCCGATGTCCAGCACCTCACGGACCTTGCCCAAGAGCGAACCCAGCGTGAACGGCTTCTGCAGGAACGCCGTGCCGGACGGGAACGAGCCCGAACCGAGCATAGCGTCGTCCGTGTAGCCAGAGACGTAGAGCACGCGCAGATCGGGGCGCAGGGCCGTCAAGCGGTCCGCCAGTTCGCGGCCCGACATGCGGGGCATCATCACGTCGGTGACCAGCAGGTCAATCTTGCCTTTGTGGCCGGCGCAGATCTTGAGGGCGTCGTCGCCGTTGCTGGCTTCGAGTACCACGTAGCCTTGGCGACGCAGGATCTTGCGGACCAGCGCGCGGATGCCGGCTTCGTCCTCCACCACCAGGATCGTCTCAAGCGACGTCTCGGGGTCGAGATCCGGGGCCGGAGCGGGGGGCGTAGTCTCAATGGGTGGCGGAATCAGGGCGGAGATGGCCGCGGCAGGGTTGATGGCCGGAGTGGCGGCTTGGGCCGCGCTGGGCAGATAGATGCGGAAGGCGGTGCCTTCGCCGGGTTGGCTCGAAACGGCCAGATCGCCGCCGCTCTGGCGCACGATGTTGTAGGCTTGCGTCACCAGCAGACGCTCTTCGCGGAGCGATTCGTCGCCCGCCGTCCAGGGTTCAAACAGCCGGGCGCGGTTTTCGCCGTCCATTCCCGGGCCGTTATCGGCAATCGACACCAGGATGTAGCTGCCGCTGCGGGAGGGCGTGCCGTAGTCCTGATCGAGCTCGAGGTCGGCCGTGGAGATGGTGAGCCGTCCCAGGCCGCGCATGCCGTACTTGGCGTGCGAAGCGAGGTTCACAATGGCGGCTTCGATTTGCGCCGGGTCCACTTTGGCGGCGGAGTGATCGGCCTGGGCATCGATGCGCAGTTGCACGCCGTCGCCCAGTTGCCGCCTGAGCACGGGCTCCAGGCGCTTCACCAGTTGGTTCAAGTCCACCAGCCGGGGCTCGAGGACAATCTTCTTCGTATACTGTTGCAGTTGGCCGGTGAGGACGCTCACCCGGTCGGCCGCTTGCAGGATCTCCTGCATGTCGTTGCGCAAGGGGCTCGACGGGGGCAGCGAGCTCTTCAGCTCTTCGCCGTAACCGGAGATGATCATCAGCAGGTTGTTGAAGTCGTGCGCCACCTTCGCCGCCAAGCGGCCCAGGGCTTCCACCTTCTCCGACTGCTTGGACTGTTCATCGGCCGAGCGCCGCCCGCTGATGTCGAGCGTGAGGCCCGTGAACTTGAGCGCTTGGCCTTGCTCATCGCGCTGCACGCGGACAATCTCGCGCACCCAGATCGTGGCCCCGGTCGACGTCAGCGCCCGGTACTCGCAGGCATGGCTAGTGCCGGTTTCTTTGGCGTTCCGGTAGAAGTCCACCACGCGGTCACGGTCTTCGTCGTGGACCTTGTTGCGCCAAAAGTTTTCGGTATTCTGCCAGGCCGCCAGAGGATGGCCCAGGAGTTCCTCGGCCCGTTCACTGACGAACTGATATTGCATCGTGTGGGCGTCGGCTTCCCACACCACGGCGTCAATGTCGTTGACGATGGAGTAGAGCGGGGCGGCGGGAGCGACAGCCTTGGTCGGCTCGGGAACCTTTTCCGCCACTTTTTCCGCCACAACGTCGATCGGGGCGGGCAAGGCCGCCATCGCGGTACCCACGGCCGCCAGATCCTGGAAGATGACCAGCACTTCCTGGCCGGCATCCAATTCCCAACCCTGCAAAGGCTGCAAGCCCACCAGGCCATTGATTTCGCGGGTGCCGTCTTCGAGGACAATCCTAGTGGAAATCGGGGTGCGTTCCTTCGGTTTGAAGGAGGCAATTACTTCGGCCACGCGGTCACCCAGGCCGGGGATGGGAATCAGGTCTTCGAGTTTCCGGCGCAGCACATCGTCGCTGCGCATGCCGAAAAGCTTACGGAAATATTTGTTGGCGGAAAGAATGGTGAGATCGGCGTCCACCACCAAGAGCCCTACTGGCACGTTGGCCACAATCTCTTGGTAGTAACGGCGTTCCGTTTCCACAAGCGCCAAGAGGCGTGCGACTTCTTTCGGTCTCCACTGTTCTAAATCGGCGCGATCCATAGCTATACAGTTGTCCCTGAAGGTAGCATCGGTTGCTAGCGGCGTTCACACAAGGGTACCGTTGACTTAACTGGTATAGGTACTTAGGGGCTCCCGGGTGCGGCGATTAGGGTGGAGACACCCCGCCAACTGGGGGAGTTTTTCGTACTCCCCCTTGATGTAAGTGATTGATAATGAAAGCATCGCGATTCGCCGCCCCGTACTACCTCTCCCAAAAATAAAGTTCCATTACCACCCCGGTTCCTGACTGGTGTAGCCTGCAAGTTGGTGCCTGAGCCGATCATCCACTTCGCCGAGGTCTCGAAGAGCTACTCCATCTACGACTCGCCCGGCGACCGGCTGAAGGAACTGGCCACCTTCAACCACATCAAACGCCACCGCGACTTCTGGGCCCTCGAAGGCATTTCGCTCTCGATCGGGCGCGGCGAGACGTTTTGCGTGATTGGCGAAAATGGCTCCGGGAAGAGTACGTTCCTTCAACTGGTGGCCGGCATTCTGGCGCCAACGACGGGCACGGCTAAGGTCCGCGGCCGGGTGGCGGCGCTGCTTGAGTTGGGCGCCGGCTTCAACCCGGAGTTTAGCGGCCGCGACAATGTCTACCTGAACGCGGCCATCCTGGGTCTCTCCCGCGCCGAAATCGATTCGCGCTTCGCCCAGATTATCGCCTTTGCCGAGATCGGCGAATTCCTGGAGCAGCCGGTGAAGACCTACTCGAGCGGCATGGTGGTGCGCCTGGCCTTTGCCGTGGCGATCCACGTGGACCCCGAGATCCTGCTGGTGGACGAAGCGCTCGCCGTTGGCGATATCTACTTCCGCCAGCGCTGCCTGCGAAAGGTGCACGAACTGCGCCAGCAGGGCGTCACGATCCTGTTCGTTTCGCATTCGATGGGCGACGTGAAGGCCATTGGCGACAGGACGCTGTGGCTCGACCATGGCCGCATTCGCGATATTGGGCCTACCGACGCCGTCGTGGGCCGTTACCTCGCCGCCATGGCCGATAAAGATGCGGCTTACCTCGAGCTCAAGCCGGCCTTGGCGCCGCGCCCCGGCGTAACCGTGCAGGCGCCCGAAGTGGTGACGCAGATTCCGAACATCGACCATCGACATGGCGATGGCCGCGCGGAAATCATCGGCATCGCGGTGCTCGACCCGCACGGCCGGCCGTTGCCGGTGCTGGAACCCAACGCCCGCTGCATCGTCCGCATCTCCGCCCGCGCCCGCGCCGCCATCGGCCAACCGAATATCGGTTTCATGCTCCGCAATCATTTAGGGCTCGATTTTGCCGGCACGAACACTTTGCGTGAGAATATTGAATTGGATGCGATGGTGCCCGGCGATACGGTGACCGTCGATTTCCATCTGGACCTGCCGGAGCTTTACCCTTCAGCATTCTCCTTTTCGCCGGCCATCGCCGACGGAAACCTCACTCACTACAAGATGTGCGACTGGATCGACAACGCGATTTCGCTGCAAATGGGCCATGCCGAAGGGCAGGTCTATGGCTATCTGCACCTGCCTTGCCGGGTGGAAGTAAACGCGCGCCTTAGCGTTAGCGTTAGTGCTAGCGTCGAGGTGGGCCATGGTTGAGTTCACCGGCGAGCGCGTGATTCCCGGCCAAGTGGATCCGGACCTCTGGAACGAACATTACGCGCGGTATCTGTTTGCGAGCCGCCTGTCGCGCTACCGCCGGGTGCTCGACGTGGGCGCCGGCGCGGGCTACGGCTCCGAACTGCTGGGCCATGGCGCTAAGAGCGTCGTCGCTTTAGACTGCGCGCCCGACGCGCTCTCGCTCGTGCCGGTGGCCGATCGCGTGCAAGCCGTCGCCGCCCGCCTGCCCTTCGGCCCGAACGCCTTCGACCTGATTGTCGCGTTTGAGGTGATTGAGCATCTGGCGGACTGGCAGGAGTTTCTGCGCGAAGCCCGGCGCGTGCTGGCGCCCGGTGGCCAGTTGATCATCTCGACGCCGAATACCAAATACTACGCGGCGACGCGGGCCGAAAGTGGGCCTAATCCGTTCCACGTGCACGAGTTCACTTTCGACGAGTTCCGGGGCGCGTTGCAGGAAGTTTTCCCACACGTGGCGTTGTTTGTGCAAAACCACACCTCGGGCATCGTCTTCCAGCCGGTGGACCCGTCGCACAACGTCGACGCCCGGCTCGACGAAGCCCCGCTCGATGCCGACGCCGGCCACTTCTTTGTTGCCGTCTGCGCGGCCAGCCCGCAAACCGGCGGGCCTACCTTTGTCTATTTGCCTTCGGCGTCGAATGTGCTGAAAGAACGCGAAGAGCACATCTCACGTCTGGCCGGCGAACTCGTCATGAAGGACAAGTGGCATCAGGCCGCCCTGGCCGACCACGCTGACTTGGTCGAACGACATCGCGGGCTGCAAAGCGAACTCGCCCAAAGCAATCGCTGGGCGGCTGAAGCCGATGGGCGCTGGAAAACGTCGCAACAGCGCGTTACGGAGATGCAGCGCGAACTTGCCGCCGAGCAGCAGCGCGGCCAGGAAGTGGTCGGTGCCTACGAAAAGCGCCAGGCTGAGCTTGAAGCGGAACACGCCAAGGCCGTCGCCTGGGCGCAGGAAACCGAAGCGCGCCTCACCGCCGAACTCGCCGAAGTTCGCCGCGCCTATGCCTTGCGGGCGGCCGAGGCGCAGGCCAAAACCGAAGAGCTGTCCGCCGCCGTCAAGCTACTCGATAGCGCCGAGCAGACCGTCATTGAGCGGACCGAGTGGGCCCTACGCATGCAGCGCGATATCCAGGCACTTGAAGCGCAGGTGAGCGCGGTGCAGGCGTCGCGGTGGATGAAGTTGGGCCGGTCGTTAGGGCTCGGGCCGGTCCGTCAGAGCTCCGATCAGGCCTCATGAAGCTGGCCGGCCGTCTTCTGTGGGGGCTCCCCCTTTTGCTGGTCTCGCCGCTGCTGGTTTTGATTCCACTCCTCGCCCTGCTGGCGACGGACTTTTCGTTCTGGATATTCGGCCGCCGGCGACCGCGGCTGGATCGCCTTCCCAAGCGCGCTTCGGCGAGTGTCGTAATTCCGAACTGGAAT
>JBBQQS010000126.1:0-11395 GCA_038215525.1 Bryobacterales bacterium | reverse complement strand
CCGAGGATCTGATCATCGTCGACCCGGACGGCAAGAAGATCGCCGGCGCCCGCGAACGCACCAGCGAGATCAACATGCATCTCGCCATTTACCGGATGCGGCCCGATATCCAAGGCGTCGTCCACTGCCACCCGCCCATCGGAACGGGCTTTGCCGCCGCTGGCCGGTCGCTCAACCAGGCGATTCTGCCGGAGGTGATCGTCGCGCTGGGCTGCGTGCCGTTGGCCGCCTACGGTCTGCCCGGCACCGAAGAGTTGCTCAAACCGATGCTGCCACTGATCCCGCATTACGACGCCATCTTGCTGGGCAATCATGGCGTTACCTGCTATGGTACCGACATCTGGAAGGCTTACTACTTGATGGAGACCGTCGAGCATTCGGCGCGCATCACGCTGGTGGCCGAACTACTCGGTGGCCCGAAGCTGTTACCGCGCGAAGAGGTGGACAAGCTCTTTGATGCCCGCGCCCGTTACGGCATCGCCTCGCGCAACACCGCTGGGCCCGGCTGCCCGGTAGTGGCCGACGAGGCCCCGGCGACGGGTGAGCGCTTTTACGTAACGCGCGAAGAACTGATTGCCCTGGTGGACGAGGCGCTGAAGGCGCGAATGGGTTAGCATAGGAAAGCTGGAGAAGAAACAAAGCAATGGGTGAAGCACTCGGGATGGTGGAAACCCGCGGTTTGGTGGCCATGATTGAAGCTGCCGACGCGATGGTGAAGGCGGCCAAGGTGAACTTGGTCGGCTGGGAAAAGATTGGATCGGGCTACGTGACGGCCATGGTACGGGGCGACGTCGCAGCTGTGCGCGCGGCCACCGATGCTGGGGCCGCCGCGGCCCGCCGGGTAGGCGAGTTGATCGCCGTGCACGTGATTCCCCGCCCGCATCCGAGCCTCGAAGACGTCTTGCCGATCGGCAAGGCCAGCACCAAGTAGCCATGATTCTGGCCCGGGTTGTCGGCACGATCGTCGCCACGCGCAAAGATCCGCGCCTGGAAGGGCACAAGCTCCTGATCGTAAAGCCCATCTCACCGGAAGGCCACGATGAAGCGGGTTACGTCATCGCGGTCGATACCGTAGGCGCGGGCAATCGCGAAAAGGTCCTTTTAGTCGGCGGCAGTTCAGCGCGCATGGCCGAAGGCTGCAAGGACAAGCCGGTGGACCAAGCCATTATCGCCATCGTCGATACCGTCGACCTGGATCGCTAAATGCAACTTGGGCGCGTCATCGGTCGCATTTGGGCCACCGTCAAAGATCCCGGCCTGCACTCGCAGCGCATGCTTCTCGTGCAGCCCTTAACGCCGGAACTTCAGCCGACCTCCAAGCCCCTGGTCTGCCTCGACGGCACTAACTCCGCCGGCGCCGGCGAATTGATCTATTGGTGCGGCAGCAAAGAGTCGAGCTTCCCTTTCCTGCCCGCCGAAGTGCCCACCAATGCCACCATTGTTGGCATCGTCGACGAGTTGCATATCGAAAGGGACCGATGCTGATCGGCCGCGTCATCGGCGAAGTGGTGGCCACCGAAAAACATGCAAGCCACGCCGGACGCACCGCGTTGCTGGTGCAGCCGCTCGAACTCGACGGGGCGAACCGCGGCAATGCCGTCATTGCCCTCGATGCCATCGGCGTCGGGATTGGCGAATGCGTCCTGCTGACGACGGAAGGCTACAGCGCCATGACCAGTGTGGGCCGCCCTAATTCACCCATCGACGCGGCTGTGATCGGCGTGATCGACGCGGTGGAGATCGTTGGAGCGGCGACCCTTGCGTTTCCGATCCGTCCGGGCAAACACGAGTAAGCCGCCCAGGCCCAGCCCCGTGAGCACTTTCAATACCTCGAAGGTAGAATAAACGCCCTGCATCGCTTCCAATTGCCTTCGCTGCGAAGGGAATTTAGTCGAGTCGGAAAATTCCACCGCTCTCCCTAAACCCACGATGCTCGGTATCACCGCGAACTGGCTCGCCACCACCAGCAGCACCATCAAGAAGGACACGCCGAGCGTCTTTTTGCTTACCGTGGTGCCGAACAATAACAGGCAAAACAGCAGTACCCCGATGGCCAGTTGCGCCATGCCACAGTATTCGAGAAGCGCGCGGTTGATCTCCCCCACCTGGTGTCGTAAAAGGTAACGCGAATCTACCGATCCCAGCGTTTCCATCGCCTTGGCGGCCCCGGGCAACGCAGGGGTCAGTAGCATGCGATCGGCAATCTTAAAGTTACCGATCACTACGGTGGCCAAAAAAATACTGCCGTTGAGCCAGGCTCCGATTAAAATGCAGGCTAGTCGCTGGTTGTTCATCAGGGACTTCTATTTTAGTATGCTGGAGTCCTAATGGACCGTAGTAAAATTAGCCGCCGGTCGGCACTGCTCGCCGCCGCACCGGCCATGGTGGCCGCACCATCCCCGTTGGCCCTGCCCAAAAAGGTCCGGGTGATTATCATCGGCAAGGAAGGCCATACGGCCGAAGTCACCGCACCAGCCAAACTTTTACCCGACATCCAGATTGTCGCCCAATTGGATAGCCAAGCCGATTATCGCGTGGTGCTCGACCGAGAAAAGCCCGATCTGGTGGGCGTTTGCAACGACAATGGAGCCCGCGCTGGCGCGATTATCGCCTGCGCCGAACGCGGCCTCCACTTTATCGCCGAGAAGCCCTTCGCTATCCACTTGGAGGACCTAGCCAAATGCCGAAAGGCGGTGGAGAAAAGTGGCGTTCGCTATACGATGATGTTGCCTTTGCGCTTCATGCCGCACTTTCTCGCGCTTAAGCAGATTGTCGCTTCCGGCCAAATCGGCGACGTGGCCCAGATTGGCGGGCAGAAGTCCTATAAGCCGGCCCCCGGCGTAGCCTGGCGCAGCAAGGCAGCCACTTACGGCGGCACGATTCCCTGGGTGGGCATCCATATGGCCGACCTGATGCGCTGGACCAGTGGCCGCGAGTTTGTCGCCACCGCCGCCTTTCAGGCCCGCATCGGTTGGCCCGAACTCGGTGACCGCGAGAATACCGCCGCGGCCCTCTTTCACCTCGACAACGGCGGCGTGGCAACGCTGCGCATGGACTATCTGCGGCCGGACGCAGCTACCACTCACGAAGACGACCGCCTGCGGCTGGCCGGCACCAAGGGCGTCGCTGAATACCAGGCCTTCACCGGCGTAACTTTGATGACTTACGATGCCCCTCCGCGCGTGGTCACGCCGCTGCCCGCCGCCCAATCCTTGTTCGTCGAGTTTTTGCGGGCCATTTACTTACAAGGCCCTGACCCGATAGCGCTGGCTGACATTTGGCGTATGAACGAGATCTGCCTGAAGACCCGCGACGCGGCTAATTCGAAAAGGGTTGTGAAGCTCTAACTACGTGAAGCTCTAACTAATTGCGACGTACTCTGACGTTCCGGACATTGCCGTTCTTCAGATTCACCCGGCATTCATAGCTGTAAACCTCGCGGCGGCCGTCCTCGCGTGCGGTGCCGGTAATCCGGTCCCGACTCCCGGCGTTGTTGTCGGTATTTACATTGTCGAAATTCAGGTTGGTGACGCCATAGTCGCGCTGCACCTGGGTTCGAACGCGGTCCATGCAGGAGTTCAGCGCGCGGTTGTCGCCCACGTCATTGTTACCGTTTTGCGAGAAGAAGCCTCCGCGATTGCCGCTCTGGGACCCTCGCCCGTTGTCGCCCTGCCAACTCACTTCGAAGGTATAGCCTTCGTCACCGCCTTTGGAGTCACGAATGTAGATCACGGCTTCGCCGCGCGGGTCCTGACGCGGATCGGACTGCAAGCGGACCTCGCCGCGTCCGTCGCGTCCCTGGAAGCGGAAATCCGAGAGATTCCGCCCATTTTGCAGCATCGAGGTACATTCGCTGCCATCGTCGCGCGTTGGCCGACCTTGCAGAGTCTCGACGCGAATTTGCCCATTACCGATCCGCACGTTCACGGTGTCATCGACCATAATGCGGACAATGCACCGGCCATTCGAAGGATCGCCTCCCGTAAGACGCGGCTGAATGTTCACCACATCGCGAAACCGCTGCCCGGGAGCCAGTCCCGCCGCCAGCATCGTCAATACTCCGAAAGTGAATAAGTGTTTCATAAACTTCACAAATCTACTATGCAATTAGTTGACCACCTAACGAATCTCGCCCTTGCCGAGAGAGAAAAGGGCAAGACGGCGGCCAATTCCGCGCCCAGGCAGCTGAATTTCAGGATGGCGTCCTGCCGTTGCCGGTTATTACGCCCTTTGAGGAGTGCCATTCTGGAATTTTCCGCAGGCCAGGCGGCAATTTTTGCCGTGCTACCCAGCGTCATCTCGCTTTGAGCAAGATGGAACGGGGCGCTGGCCGGTTCGATCAGAGTCATCTCGACCAAGGTGCGGCGAGGGTGAGGGGGTTTTGATAGCGGGCCATCTCGAACTCGAGTCTGGCGCCCGCGCCCGCTTCAAGCTTGACGGCGAGTAGTGGGCCATTCACCGCCGTGCGCCGGCCGTTCACCGTTACCGCCTCGATGCGATGCTCGCCGTAAGCTCCGGATTGGACGGTGACTGTCCGTGCGTCGACAGGATTCGTGTTTACCAGGGTCAAGGTGGCCGCGCCCGCGCTTAGCTTCTCCACCAGGGCTCCGACGTCGGCGGGCAAACCGGCGCGTTGTTTGGCGGGGTCGAAATACCGGAATCGGGCATGCAGGGTCCAGATTTTGCCGTGCGAGAAGTAGGCGCCCATGGTGAGGTTGGCGAGGGTGTCGGTGACGGCGGGGTTCAATTCCAGGAGATAGTCGGCCAGACGCGTATCGGCGGAGGTCTCATCGCGATTGATCTCGTCCATGTTCTTGCGTAACTCGGCGAAGCTGGCTTGGAGAGCCTTGGTAGGATAGTCCGGGTCCTGGCCCTCGAGATAACCGAGAAAGCCGGTCAGGGGAACACGCTCCAAATCGCGCCGGTCCATGCTCCAAAAGTAAATCTCGGCCAAGCGGTCGAGCATTAAGTTGTTGCTGTATTGATACCACTCGGGTTTGCCGTTGTATTTGTATCCGCGGGGATCGCCATACATTTGCGGGATCATCAATTGGCCTTTCACCATCTTCTTTTGCGCGTAAATATTATCCATCTGCTTCCGCAGGACGTCGATGTAACTCTGGTCGCCGGTAGCCAGCAGCGCGTTGCTAAAGCCAGGCCAGGAGCCGGCCGTGACGTAGTTCCGATGCGCGATCTTTTCGAGCTCGCCGTCGAAGATGGTGAAGTTCCAGCCGTAAGTGCCCTTCCACCATTGGCCGTCGTGCGCGCCGCCCAATTTGCCGTCGAGCCCGATGTTCGACGGAATATTGCCGCCCGTTTCCGCCGTGCGCAGTTTCCAGGCCCCGACGTAATCTTCGATCCAGCGCTTATACTTCGCCTCGCCAGTGAGCGCATAGGCGTTGACGGCCAACTGCGTCGCGGCCAAATTTAGGAAGTTATCGCCCACGCTATCGAGATACTCGTCGCAATGGGCGAGCATCTTCTTATAATTGGCCTCCAAATTGAGTAACTTCGACTTTCCCGCCGGATTGTGGAATAAGTTAAAGCTGCCGGGCACGGGGTCGCCTACCCAGTCGTAAGTGGTGGCTTTGCGCAGCATCGGGCCTTGGCTTCCCGTCCAGATACTCTTGATGATTTTCTTTTCGGGGTCGTAGTTAGGCGCTTCCGGATCCTCGTTCAGGTACAAGCCGGCGAAGCGTTTCACGCGCGCCCGGTAGTATTCGGCGTTCGGATCGGCTAAGCCGAGAAAGTGAAAGCCCCGCATGCCTTCGCCGGTGTGGAACCAGTCGGACTGGGTGATGAATTCCTTATAGTAGGCCCCATTCTTGGCGAGGTCAGTCAGCTTCGTGCGTAACTCGCCATATTGGCGCAGGTGGCCTTCGTAGGCGCGCTTATAGTGCCCCAGCACCGGTTCGCCGCCACCCATGGCGTACAGCAGGGTCCAATTGAAGAAGGTTTCAATGGCGTCGTCCGGCCCATCGAGCGTTCCCCAGCGCGGCGTATGGGCCAGATAGCCGCGGCTATCGAGGTACTTTTTGGCGAACCGGTCGCAGGCTTCGGTATTCGCTTGCAGCAGTTTTTGTTCGAGCAATGCCCAGGCGGGCGGCGGCATGGGCGTGGCAATTTGGAGCGTGGGGTCAACGGCCCAGAGCGCGGAGGGTAGCAGCAGGGAAATCAGGAATCGCATAGGCGATTCGCAGTATATAACATCCGGGGAAAGACGCCATCAGGGGCGCTTCTGCCATTCCATCAGGTGGAAGTAAGGCACGCGGCGATAGCGATCCGCCTTGTCGGGCGGTCCGCCGGTGGGCACGGGCTCGGCGAAGTGGCGTAGCTCCAGCCCCTGCTCCAGTAACAGCGTCATGTAAGTGCTGAGTGGCCGATGCCAGTTCTGGATGCGAATGCCACGCCACTTGGCCCACATCACTCGCTCTTCGAGATAGTGGTCGATGGAGAAGCGGTCTTTCGCCCAACCCGTCGGCATGCCCGCCGTATTGAAGCCGTTGAGATTCGCGATCAGCAGCGTGCCGCCTGGCGTAAGCGCGGCCGTCATGCGCTCGACGGCGGGCGGCAAATCTGCAATGTCGATGAGACTGAGATAGCTCACCACCAAGTCCACCGAGCCAGGCTTGATCGCCATGGTTTCGGCGGCTTCCACGCGGTAGTCGCCGGCGGGATCGAGCTTACGGGCGTGGTGAATCAGCGCCGCGGTAGGATCGACGCCCACCGTGCCGATGCCTTCAGTCTGCATCTTGCGGCAGAAGCGGCCTTCGCCGCAGCCGACGTCGAGAGCGGTTCGGAAGCCGCGGCCTCGAACCCGCGCAAGCATCGGCGCGTCGAGGACGAACAGCCGGCCAAAGTCCCCGGCGTCGCCTTGGCTGGCGATCCAGGCCGCGGCAGAATCATCCCATCCATTCGGTGTCATTGGTGAAGAGTGCCGGTGAAAAGTGCCCGTAAAGAGTGGCGGAGGGGGTGGGATTCGAACCCACGGTAGAGTTTCCCCTACGACGGTTTTCAAGACCGGTGCCTTAAACCGCTCGGCCACCCCTCCTGGTCATTTTGAGGCCGGGTCTTCTTCAGGATAGCGTTCTTTAGGCGGCCTGAATGGGGTTGCGTAGGATGCCGATACCGGCGATCTCCACTTCCACCGTATCGCCGGGCTTCATGGGCTTGGTGCTGCCGGGCGTGCCGGTGAAGATGACGTCGCCAGCGGTGAGGGTGACGTACTTGCTGATGTAGCTCACCATGGTGGGGCAATCGAAGATCAGGTCCGAGGTAAATTGCTTTTGCACCACCTCGCCATTGAGGCGGGTTTGCAGCAGGAGCTTGCCGTAGTCGAGGCCGCGCACCAGGTGCGGACCCACCGGGCCAAAGGTGTCGGTGCCTTTGGCGCGCCACCATTGGAGGTCCTTTTGCGGGCCGCTCTGCCAGTCGCGTTCGCTGACGTCGTTGCCGCAGGTGACGCCGAAGATGGCGGCTTTGGCCTGGTCGAACGAAAGATTCTTGCCGCCTTCGCCCAGGACGATAACGAGTTCACCCTCGTAGTGGGTGTTTTTGGAATCGCTGGGGTGGATGATGGGCGCGCCGGGGTCCTGCAGGCAGGTGATGGGTTTGTAGAAGATTTCCGGCTCTTTGGGCAATGGCCGATTGCCCACGTGGCTGCGATAATTGAGACCGACGGCGAGCAGCTTCAAGGGCTCTACCGGGGCGGCGAGCATCACTTTGGCGAGGGGGTATTTCTTGCCGGTCTCTTTCGCGGCCAAGTAAGGAGCTTGGGCGAGTTCGCGGACGGTTTCGCCATCCAGGCGGCCCCAGGTCGCGCGAACGGAGGCGCTGGGGCGAAAGCGGACGAATCGGGTGACATTGCTTTGGGCTACGGCGCTCGAAGCGGCCAAGGCGGAGAGAACTTCACGACGGGTAGTCTTCATGGCGCCTTAATTCTACAAGGAAAACGGGCGGAAATCAGGTAGCGCTATTTCTTTGGCTTCAGCTCGAGGGGACGCCTTCATAAGGCCCATGATGGGCGGCGCTAGATATGGCGCGAGTCCGGTCGTGCTCGAGGTTACTAGCAAAGGCTGATCTGATCTCCGCCCTGTTTTTGCCAAGGTTCACTATCCATATTTTCGATGGCACCTCCTTCATTAGACGGGCTTCAAGCGGGCAACAGGTCCCTCGATTCGGGAAACCGCTTCGTTTCTTCCAAGTCGATTCAATTGCAGGATGCGCCTGTTTTCCCTAGGTGTCAATAGAAATTGAAATAGAATTACAACCATGCTTCGCTGTTTACTTTTCGCGCTCATTTGTACCCTGCCGATCCCGGCCCAGCCGGCTCGCGCTCCCACCCCAGGTCCGGCGAAAGGCTTGCCGCCGATTGTGCCGAAGGCTGAGGAGTTGCAGCTGATTGAAGGAAAGACGAAGGAGCTCGAAGGCTTGCTGCGCGCGTTACCCCAGACGGACGCTGCGCTGCTCACCGACGTCGAGGTGTACGCTAAGGCCGGGCGCTTTCTGCTTGAGTTCCCGCAGACTTTCTTCACGCAGGAGGGCATCCGCCAAGCCAGCGCCGTGCTTGACCAGGGGCTCGACCGGGCGCGCCAATTGCAGAAAGGCTCGGCCGAGTGGGCGAGCGCCAAGGGGCGCAAGATCCATGCCTATCGCTCGGCGCTCGATGGCAGCGTGCAGCCTTATGGCCTGACGGTGCCCGAAAGCTACGACGGCACCAAGCCCACACGGCTGTATGTTTGGCTGCACGGCCGCGACCAAACGCTCACCGAAAGTAGTTTCATTTACAAATTCCCCAGTGCCAATAAAAGCCTCACTTACTCGACGGCTGACTTAGGCCAAATTACGCTTGATTGTTATGGCCGCTGGAACAATGCCAACCACTGGGCCGGCGAAGTGGACATTTTCGAAGCCATATCCGATGTCAGCCGCCGCTACAAGATCGACCCGAAGCGCATTATCCTCCGCGGCTTCTCCTTGGGCGGGGCCGGCGCGTGGCATATCGCGTTGCAGTATCCCGATCGCTGGGCCGCCGCTGAAATTGGCGCGGGCACGTATCCGCGGCGTTCGCAGATGCCGGGCTTTCCCGATTATCAAGCGCGCCCGTTGCGGATCTGGGAGAACATCCTCGATTGGAGCCTCAACGCTTTCAACCTGCCGCTGGCCGGACACGATGGCGACAGCGACACGCAGACGGCGGTGATTCCGCAGGAGCCAGGCAAGCCCTCGCGGGGCCAACTCGAGAGCTCACTACGAGTGCGGGCGCAGCTCGAAAAGGAGGGCTTTCCTTCCGAAGGCGAAGAGAATAACTGGCGGGTGAAGGGCACGCACGACATCTTTCTGATCTCGGAGAAGACCGGCCATGGCGTGAGCCCTTTGGTGCGCACGCGTCTGGATGCTTTCCTCAAGGAGCACGGCGATCGTGGCGTCCTATCGCCCGATGAGGTGCGCTTCGTTACTTACACCGCGCGCTATCCGCGGGCGCATTGGGTGTCGATCGACGGCCTAGCGCAACATTACGAGCGCGCCGAGGTGCAGGCCCGCCGCGATGCCACGCGCCGGCGCTACGAGATCACCACGCGCAATGTGACGCACCTTGAACTGCGGGAGATGGATAAGCTGCAAGAGCTGAAGATCGACGGCCAAACGTTGCGTGTGAAAACTGCTTCCCAGTTGTTTCTGAATAAGACCGCCGCCGGCTGGCATATCGGCGACACCAAGGGTCTGCGTAAGCGCCACGGTCAGCAAGGCCCCATTGATGACGCGTTCCTCGAGCCTTTTCTGCTGGTGCGTCCCACCGGCACCCCCTGGAATGCCGCGGCCCATGAGCAAGCGCTGCGCATGTTGGCGCGCTTCGATCGCGTGTATGCGCGCTATTACCGTTCGCACCCGCGCATCAAGGACGACAAGGACGTCACCGCAGCAGACTTTGCCAACTACCACGTCGCCCTCTTCGGCGACCCGGGCAGTAACCGCTGGATCGCCAAATTACAAGGCAAGCTGCCGATCGCCTGGAGCCGCAGTTCCATTGACGTCGGCGCGCAAACTTACTCCGCGGACGGGCATCTGCCGGCGTTGATTTATCCCAATCCCCTGGCGCCGAAACGCTATGTGGTGATCAACTCTGGCCTCACCATCGACGAGCGCGAGTATCACGGCGACTACAGCATGCCGAGGCTGGGCGACTTGGCGATTCTGAAAGTACAGCCAGGGTCAGAGACGCCGGAGATCGCCTTCGCCACGCTCTTCGATGAGCATTGGCGGTTACCCCGGTGAACTTTCGTGGAATTCAACCACGATCTCCTAGTACTTCCAGTAGCCCCAGAGACTTTACAACAATTAGGCGGAACCCAATCGGCCTCGCATCCATCTCTCCGTTTAGCAGAATGAGAGACTGCGACAAAGGAGAGAGGTTATATGGAGAATTCAAACAACACCCCCGTCACGACGTCTACGAATAAGTGGGCCTTGCCCGCCGTCGGCGTTGCGCTTGCGCTTTCGCTCGGTTTCAATGCCTATCAAGGCTCGCGCATCCAAACCGTTGACCAGCAGGTTACCGCCGTCAACAGCCAAATCGCCGAACTTCGCCAAAGCGTGGCCAAAGTGGAGACCACCACCGGCACTCAGCTGTCGGGCATCCGTGGCGAGATGACCACGGTGAAGGCCGAGGCCGAGAAGATCGCCAAGGACGCCGCCAAGGGCGCTAGCTGGACGGCCCAAAGCCTCGCCCAGCGCCACGCTGACAAGCTCGCCGCTAGGCTCTCGAAAGAGGCCGAAGGCAACCAGAAGATCGTGGCTGACCTCAATACGGAGTTAGCCGCCGTGAAGTCTTCCACCCAGCAGAGTTCCACCGAACTCAACACCAACCTCACCAACGTTTCTACCGACGTGAAGCAGGTAAAGACCGCCGTCGACGCCACGCGCACCGAGTTGCAGCAAACCATCGCTGACCTCCGCCGCGCCACTGGCGACATGGGCGTGATGAGTGGCCTGATCGCCACGAATTCGGGCGAACTGAAAGCCCTGCGCGAACTCGGCGAACGCAACTACTTCGAGTTCCGCATCACCCGCAACGAGAAAGCCCAGAAGGTAGGCGACGTCACCCTCGCCCTCAAAAAGGCTGACCCCAAGAAAGCGCGCTTCACCATGGAATTGAACGCTGACGATCGCAAGATCGAAAAGAAGGACAAGACCATGAACGAGCCGGTCCAGTTCTACGTTGCCAGCAAAGCCCGCCAGCCGTACGAGATTGTGGTGAACGAGATCACCAAGGATACGGTGGTCGGCTATCTGTCGACGCCCAAGGTGCAGGTTTCTCGTAAGTAACGTTTGCCATGCTACCTCCAGCCGCCCGTATCCGGAAATCGTTCCGGGTGCGGGCGGTTTTCTATTGGGG
>JBBQQS010000125.1:0-11408 GCA_038215525.1 Bryobacterales bacterium | reverse complement strand
GCTCGACCGGGCCCAAGGGTCTGCACCATCTCGTCTACGAGCGAGCGCTCGCGATTGGCCTCGGCCATCACGGCCATCGTGCCCCAGCTCGACTTGCTGGCCGGCACAGGATTTTTGTCGATCCAAGCGCCGTTGGCATAGCGCCAAAAGTCGTCGCAGGGCTTGCAGGTGGTGTCGATTGTCGAACGGTCAATGCCGGTCGCGGCCCACAGAACCAAAGGAATCAGGGATACTGCCAGCTTCGAAACATGCATTTCCCTAGCGTACGCCAACCTGTACTATTTGGCGAGCGATGGCCAAGCGGGCGCGCGCTTTTGGTCGAAAGCGGCCAGGCCTTCGGCAAAGTCGGCGCTGGCGAAATTATCGGCGCGCATGGCCGCAGCCAGGGTGCCGGCTTCGGTGAGGTTGAGGCCGCGGGCGCGTTGGGCAAAGTCGAGGCCGCGGGCAACGGTTTCGGGTGACCAATTGGCGAGCACTTGGGCCATCGCCGTAGCGCGATCGTCAAGCTCAATGGCGGGCACTACTTCGTGTATCAGCCCATACTGCAACGCCTCGTTGGGGCCGAAAATACGGCCGGTGAGGGCCAGTTCCACGGCGCGTCTTTGCCCCACGGCATCGACGATGGCGCGATGGACCACGAAGGGCCACAAGCCCACCCGGACCTCGGTGAGGCCGAAGCTGGAGCCCTGGGCGGCAAAGGCAATGTGGCCATTGGCGACCAGGCCGAGACCGCCGGCCAAAGCTGGCCCGCTGACGGCGACGATGAGCGGTTTGGTGAGCCGCGCGCCGAGAGTAAATAGGCGCTCGTGCCACACGGTGGGGTCGACGGTGCGGACTTCGGCCAAGTCCATGCCGGCGCAGAAGACTTTGCCCTGGGCGTCGAGCAGGATGGCGCCGACCGAGGGGTCAGGCGTTTCGCAAGCTTCGACAATGGCGCGGCAGAGGTCGACGTTGAGAGCGTTGCGCTTGTCTTCGCGGGCGAGAGTAAGTCGGAGTAACCGGCCTTCCCGACTGATGAGTAAGTTAGAGCTCACCCTCGGCAACCTCAATTTCCATTCTGAGTAAGGCCGCGGACATCGTCTTGCCTTGGGCGTCGATGCGCAGCGAAAGCGTCCCGCCACCGCCCAGCGATTCGTGTAAGAGGAAATTGAGCGCCCCAAGATTGGGCAACTCAAAACGCTCCACGTCGCCTTTGACGAAATTGCCGAAGTAAGACTTTACGCGCTCGGCCGTAACTTCGCGGACTAACACGGGAAAGTGCTTCGGCTCGAAGGCAATTAACCCAATATTCGCCATATCGCCTTTGTCGCCGGAACGGGCGTGGGCGATTTCCGATAGATGGATTTTCATTGAAACACCTCCACGCTGGTGCGGATCTCTTCGCGCGGCACCAAGGCCGGCCAGTAAGCCACCACCTCGCGGACCGGCGGGCGGCCATCGCCAAAGCCCGTGGCGGTTGGCGGTCCGCTAAGTACCAGCGGGATTAGTTCGCGCGTGAAACGGTCAACGTCCTTCTTACTCGCGCCGCGCACGCCGATCCGCAGTTGCACCTCCGGCACATCCGGAAATGGCAGGGCGGCCGGGCCATGGCAGGCGTTAAAGCCCAAGATCTCGGACCAAATCTCGTCGAAGGTGAGTCCTAACTGCGAGAGCCGTTCACGCACGATCCGTTCGGCGAGCCGGGCCTTACCGTAGGCTTCGGGCCAACTGTAGACTAGAGACCCAATCGCCTTGTAACCCCAGTGGTAACTCAAGGACACTTTGAGATAGGGTGTGCGCGGCCGGCCTTGAATGCCAGAAACCCGAACGCGGTTGGGTCCCGAGTCCTTTAGCTGGATGGTAGTAAAGTCCGCCACGCAGTCCGGGGTGATGTAATTCTGCGGATCGCCGAGTTCGTAGAGTAACTGCTCTTTCACCACATCGGCACTCACTCGGCCACCCGTGCCGGGATGCTTAGTGACGGTAAAGCTGCCGTCGGGTTCGGCTTCGACAATCGGGTAGCCGATGTTGGCGAAATCCGGAACGGTTTGCCAATCCACCTGACAATTTCCGCCCGTCGCCTGCGCACCGCATTCGATAATATGTCCCGCGATGGTGCCCGCGGCGAGTAAGTGGTAGTCATCTTCGCGCCAGCCGAAACGATGGACCATCGGGGCGAGCGTAAGTGCCGTATCGGTGCAGCGGCCGGCGATGATCACCTGCGCGCCGGTGGCGAGCGCCTCCACTAACGGGAAAGCGCCGATGTAGGCATTGGCCGATAATACGCGGTCGCGCACCGTGGCGAGGCCTTCGCCGGTGTCCATATTTTTGAGCGGCAGGCCGCGGGCGAGTAAGTCGTCGAGCTGGGGATACAGATTATCGCCGTGGACCACGGCCACCTTCATTCCCGGCGCCAGACGCTTCACTTCCCGCGCGCAGGCCGCGGGGTTTACGCCGCCGGCATTGGCAATCACCGTCACGCCGCGTTCGCGGATCTGCTTCGCGATACGGGCGATCAGAGGCGGAAAGTCGCGGGCGTAACCGAGGTCTGGGTTCTCGAGCTTCTGCTTCTGCAGAATGGACATGGTGATCTCGGCCAGATAGTCGAGACAAAGGTAGTCGATGGGGCCTTGCTCCACCAGGCGGACCGGGGCTTCAAGCCAATCCCCCCAGAAGCCTTGGCCGTTGGCAATGCGAATCATATCTGCTCCAGTATGGCGGGTTGCCGGTGGCCGCTCCAAGCGGCGGCATCAAAGAGAAAACTGAGGGTGCGGCGGGTGGCCAGCGGATCGAGCAGGCCGTCGACGTGCCCGCGGGCGGCGGCGTGGCGGGCGTCGAGCCAGCGCTCATAGTCGGCGCGCGTCTGCGCGATGCGCGCGGCGAGTTCTTCGGGCACCGGCTGGCCGGCGGCTTTGAGCTTATCGAGCTCCGGACCGTGGATCGCCACGACGGCCGAGTCGCCTTCCATCACGCCGATACGAGCCGTGGGCCAAGCGAAGGCGAAGTGCGGATCGAAGCCTTGGCCGGCCATCGCGTAATAGCCGGCGCCAGAGGCATGGTTCACCGTCAGGATGATCTTGGGCACCGTGGCACAGGCCATCGCCTCCACCATTTCAGCGCCGGCGCGAATGATGCCCGATTGCTCCGCCTCGGCGCCCACCATGAAGCCGGAGACGTCCTGCAGGTAGAGCAACGGCAAGCCCGCACGCTCCGCGGTCTCGACGAAGTAGGCGACTTTACGGGCCGATTCGGTGTAGATGATGCCGCCAATGCGCGGCTTCAAGAACCCGCGGCGGTTGGCGACCAAAGCGATCGGGCGGCCAGCGAGCTTGGCAAAGGCGCAGATCATCTCCGCCGCATGTTCCGGTTGAAACTCGGTATAGCCATCGCCATCGAGCAAGGCTTCGATCAGCGCCTGCACGTCGTAGGGCAGACGATGGTCTTCGGGCAGCGTCGTGTAAAGGCTCTCCGCGGGCCTAAGGGGCGGCACGACGTCACCGTGCTTCGGCAAGGGCTCGCCAATCGAGCGGAAGCGCTCGCGGATGATTCGCAGGCAGGCGGCGTCGTCGGCCGCGCGCAAGTGGGCCACGCCGCTGACGGTGGTGTGCATGGTGGCACCGCCGAGTGACTCGGAGTCAATAGTCTGGCCGGTGGCGCCCTTAACGAGGTTGGGTCCGCCCAAGCCCATGAAGCTGGTGCCTTCCACCATGATGATGACGTCGGACAGCGCTGGCAGGTAGGCGCCGCCGGCGATGCAAGGGCCCATCACGGCGGCGATCTGCGGCACGCGCAAGCGGCGGCGCATGAGGGAGTTGTAGTAGAAGATACGGCCGGCACCGTATTGGCCGGGAAAGATGCGGTCCAGCAAGGGTCGATTGACGCCCGCCGAGTCGACCAAGTAGACGATCGGCAGGCGGTTGCGCATCGCGACTTCTTGCGCGCGCAGGATCTTGGTAATCGTCTCTGGCCACCAGGCGCCGGCCTTCACCGTGGCGTCGTTGGCGACGATGACGGCGGGGCGGCCTTCGATGCGGGCGAGCCCGGTAACCACGCCGGCGGCGGGGGCCTGGCCGTCGTACTGGTCATACGCGATCAGCAGGCCAAGCTCGACGAAGTGCGTGCCCGGGTCAATCAATTGGGCCACGCGTTCACGCGCGGTCAGCTTTCCGTCGCGGTGCTGCTTCTGGATCTTGGCGTCGCCGCCACCGCGGCGGAGGCGATCTTCCAGGTCCAGCAGTTGGTCGACGCGGGTTTGCAGGCTTTGAGTGCTCAACGCCATCAGTATACTGGGTCCTTATGTTAGGTCTCGACCCCAAGGTAGCGCGCGCCACATGGACTGTCCTTTTTCTCATTTCGGTGGTGGGCCTGGTATGGCTCCTTCGGGAGGTACTGTTCCTGCTGACGCTCGCCCTCTTCTTCTCCTACATGGTGTCGCCGGTGGTG
Organism: Bryobacterales bacterium; assembly: GCA_038215525.1. Taxonomy (GTDB): domain Bacteria; phylum Acidobacteriota; class Terriglobia; order Bryobacterales; family Bryobacteraceae; genus JALHNI01. The sequence continues at coordinate 6,986 of JBBQQS010000125.1, read as the reverse complement.
CGGGTGGCGGAGAATTGGCTCACTTGGCGCTGGGGCTGGGCGCGCGAGGTGCCTCTTGTACTGGTGTACGTGCTGCTGCTCACCGGTATCGTCACCATGGGGAGTTGGGTCGTGGGTGAGGCACTGGCGCAGGCTTCGGGCTTGGCGGTGAAGATTCCGGAGCTCGTGAAGAATCAGGAGATGCTATTGCGGTTCCCCCTGCCGGCATGGCTCGAACCCGCGCGCGCCAGTGCCGTGGAGTGGGCCAAGCATCTGCTGGAAGGTGGGTTTGACCAGTTTCTTCCCTTCCTCAAATCCATCTCGGGGCAGTTACTCTCCGGCCTCGGCAGCGTGATGCCGTTTCTGCTGGTGCCGGTGTTCGCGTTCTTCTTTCTGAAGGACGGCCGCCTGCTGAGTGACGCGATCCTGCACCGCTTTCCGGAGAAGGCGCACGACCTGATGCGCGCCATCTTTCGCGACCTCGATTCGTTGCTCTCCAAATACATTCGCGCCGTGGTGCTGCTATCACTGTCGACGTTTGCCTGCTACGAGCTCTTCTTCCTGGCCACTGGAGTGCCCTACAGCATCCTGCTGTCGACGTTGGCTGCGGTACTGGAGTTTGTGCCCGTGGTAGGCCCGCTGACGGCGGGCGTGACGGCGGCCATGGTGGCGGGCTTGAGTGGTTACAATGTCACGGGGCTGATCGTATTCCTGGTGGTCTACCGGCTGTTTCTCGACTACGTGTTGCAACCCTACCTGATGAGCGAAGGCATTGAGCTGCATCCGCTGCTGGTGCTGGTGGGGATCCTGGCGGGCGAGCATTTAGCGGGCATCGGGGGCATGTTTCTGTCGATCCCCACGGTAGCGGCGTTGCGGATTATCTACCTGCGGCTGGAGCGGCGGGCTCGGGACAAAGTGGTCAGATGACCACATGCTAGCCTCGGAGTATAAACCAGACCATCAATGCGACGGAGTTCAAGGCGAATTGTCTCAGCCTGCTCGATCGTCTGGCGAAGAGAGGCGATACCTTCACTGTAACCAGAAGAGGCAAGCCGGTGGTAACCCTGGAAGCGGTGAAATTGGCAAAACCCACGAAAATCGGGGGGGCATTTGCCGGTTTGGTGGAGGTTCCGGACACGGTGGAAGGGTTCGATCTCACTCACCTCTACCAGCCACCCCTGCTGACGGGCCGAAGGTTCAAGAACCGTTAACCGGCTACTTTGCTTGACACCCACATCGCGGTTTGGTGGTTGATCAAAGACCACCAATTATCGAAAGACCAGCGTCGGGTGTTGGAAGGCCTCGATCATCAAGAAGAGATTCTACAATTCATCGACGTGCACCCGCTGATCGAAATCATCCCCTTTTGGCGTCGAAGAAGGGGTAGAGGTGGCCACCATCGCTGCTTCCCTGGTAGACCCCGGCTCCGCATCCTCCTCCGGCTCCTCCAGACCCATAGGCCACTCTGCGGCTCTTTCCTTGCGTCCTTCTCCGGCTCCTACTGTAAGTGGAAATTCCCCCCCCGCCGTTTCCAGGCTCACCACCCGGCGCAGCCGCCACTTTGCCATCGCCACTTAGTGGGACGCGCCGATTGGCAAAGGCCGCGCGGCCAATTGCCCGTCAACCTGCGCTGACAAAAACGCCTCCAGCGATCGTTCTGCCGGCTCCCGCACCCCCCACCCGCCTAATTCCCGCCGTCGGTTCCGGCCGGAGGTTTTCGGAGGCCCCCTGTTCTTTGAAAATTGCATGGACTCACCCGCCTTCGCGCGCCGGCGCTCCTCCGGCCCCGCCCCGGCCTACCGCTTACACACGGCCGCTGAGGCCCGGCCCCGGTTACTTTCTTGGGTGGAATGGCTATTGGAACCCTTACGGCGGCCGCTACGCCTACACCACTCATTTCGCCGAGAAAAAGAAAGGTAGAGCCCAGGAAAACTTTACGTTCTTCGGAAGGCAGATAGGCTCAGCTCTTTCCGAATCTTCCGACAGGTTTGCGGCTACTGGACCAAATCAAAGCAGGAACGAGTTAAAGAAGAGCTTGAACGCCTGATAGCTCGTGGCACGGTACTGCGGTCGCATACCGAAGAGGATCGCGCGACCTTTACCGATGGTTGCGTCCACCAAGGCGGAACGGGTTACTAAGAACTTCTCACCCAGCAGCCACCCGGAGGCGAGCAAGCCCTTGGCCGGGTAGTTCGCGACCGACTTCGCTCCGCCCGATAACTCCCACGCCGGCGACCCTTCGCTCCACAAAGTAATGTCCACCGGCAACCCGTAAGTCAGCGGATGCTTAGTGTCGAGGGTCGCGTTCAGCAGCGAGCCGGGCGAATAGAAGTCGCGGCTGGAGACGCCTTTCAGGACATTGGTGACGCCCAGGCCCAGGGCTTCGGCGGCGTACGCGGTGCTGTGGTTCAAGAAGACCAGCGTGCCACCTTGCTCCGCGAAGGCCTTCAAAGCTTCGGCCCCAGGTTTGCCGAGACCGCCCACGAATTCATCAGGCATCTGACCCGGGCGATAGCCGCTGGCGATCGACGACGCCGGCTGGTCTGGGAAGACGATCACATCGTAGTTGGCGCGGAGGTTGCCGGCCAGGATTTGCGGGTTGGTGAGGCGCGCATAGTCGAAGGCGAACTGTTCGAGGATCCAACGCGTCCAGCCCTCATCCATGCTGGACATCCAACTGCGATAGAGCGCGACCCGCGGCTTCTTCTTCTCGATAAGCCCCGGGCCAGCGGCGGCGAAAAAATCGCCGTTGGCCGGATCGCGCCAGACGGACTTACCAACTTTCCAAATCGCATTCACCTTCTTCCAGCTATCGCCATCGGACGCGGCCATCGCGCTGGGGCGGAGGGTGCCCTTGAGGCGCGGCGTGAGGTTGGTGGCGGGCACGAGCGACGCCGAGAACCGGTCCTTAATCGTGTCGGTAGTCACGCCCATCAGCAGCGGCAAAGTCTGCGCGGTGACGTCGTAAGGGCGCTTGGGCGGGCCGCCGGGATACAGCCGCAAGTCAGGGTATTGTTGCCTTTCGAGCATCGTCTTAGCGAAAGCCGAATACGGCTGCTGCAAGCGAATGACGTAGGAGCCGGCGGGATACTCGCGGCCGTCGGCGGTGAACTTGGCGGTCGCCTGCTCCACTTCGACTTGCGCGAAAGTCATGGTCTCGAGCAGTTTGCGCGTCGAGCTCGGGTCGGCCTGATCGCCCGGCAGGACAAAGGCATAGGGGCCGGCAGCACGCTCCACGGCGCGCTGGTGGATCTTATAGAAATTGGTGAGCAGATCTTCGCGGCGCACCGCGGCTTGCCAGAGGACGCTTTCGTAGGCGATCAACTGGTCGGTCATGATCTCTTTCAAGTTCCACTCGCCGCCGGTCCAGGGTTCCAGGTGATTCCAGGCGCGCTCACCGACGCTGTAGCCGAGGGCCTGGCCGCGCAATTGCTCCGGCTTTACGGTGATGGGCGAGAATAGCCGAGCGCTGGCAGATTCGGTAAGCAAGCGCAAGCCACCGTGGTAGGCCTGATAGTGGCGGGCGGGAGTCCAGAAGTCGTACATGGCATTCACCACCACGCCCTTGCGGCCGGCGGACGTGAGGTCATAGGCGATGCCCATGCCGAAGCTATTGCAGGCCTGGGCGATGGCGGGGTCGATATTCGGGTCAATAGGGTCCATCCACGGCGGCACGAACATGCGGCCGGCGGTGGCGCCCATTTGGTGCACGTCGTAGACAATTTGCGGATGCCAGGCGTTGTGCATCTTCTCCACCGCCAACCGGGTTTCGGCTTGGGAGAAGATATACCAGTCGCGGTTATTGTCGTGGCCGACGTACTTCTGGTAAAGCTCTGGCGGCACGGTGCCTTCATGCGGCGTGCCCATCGTTTTGCGGGCCCAGTTACCGACAATATCGACCCCATCCGGATTCAGCGACGGCACCAGGATGAAGATGGTGTTGTCGAGAATGGTCTGAAAGCGCGGCTTGTCCTGCGTAAGGAGGTTATAGGCAAACTGCATCGAAGTGTAAGTGGAGGCAATTTCACTGGCATGAATGGAATTAGTAATCGCCACTACCGTCTTGCCTTCGGCGACTAACTTCGCCGCGGCGGCGGGCGTAGTCTTGCGCGGATCGGCCAGCAGACCCTGGATTTCGCGGTAGCGATTCAGCTTCTTCAAGTTCTCGGGCGAGGAAATGATGGCCATCAGAAAGGGCCGACCTTCGGTAGTGGGGCCGAGTTTCTCGAGCTTCAACCGGTCGCTGGACGCGGCCAGTTTCTCGTAGTAAGTAACGACTTTGGCCCATTCGAGCGGCTTACTATCGGTTGTCAACGGCTGGCCGAAGTGGCTTTCGGGAGTCGGCACGGCCGCCCACAAGGTAAAGGTGAATAGGAATGAAGTTACTAGACGCATCCGCGATTCATCTCCGTCCACAGGGCGCGATACCAATTGAGGAAGCGTTCCGGCTCTTTGCTCTCTTGCGCTTCGCAAAGGGTATAGCGATCATAACGATGTTGCTGTAACAGAGTGAACAACTCGCGGTAGGGGTAAGTGCTCGCCAATTCATTGATGTGGCAGTTACGGATCCAGCCTTTAAGTAAGTCAAAGTTCTGCTTGACGCTGCCATTGATTACGTCCGTTGGATTCGAGTTCCAGCAGAGGCCTACTTGCTCGTGCTTGGTAGCCTTCATGATGGCCGCACAGACCGAGGGCTCCTGCGTGTCCTTGCCGTGCACCTCCACCCACACCTCGACCCCCATCTTGCCGGCGTGGTCACCGCATTCGCGCAAAGCAGCGGCGATGTTCTGGATGGTCTGCTCGCGCGTCACACCGGGCGGGAAGCCATTGGGGCGGACTTTCACGCCCCAAGCGCCGGTGTCGTGCGCCAAGTCGATCCAGGTCTTGGCGATCTCCACATTCCTGGCGCGCACCGCGGCATCGGCAGCATGAAATTCACAAGTGGACCCGTAACTCAGCAGACGCACTTTGCTTTTGGCGAAACGCGCCTTCACCGCGTCGCGTTGTTCCTTAGTGAGGGAGGGTTCGACGCTATGCTTGTGTTCCGTTCGCAGTTCCACCGCCGCAAAACCCGCTTGCTCCAGCTTGGAGATGACGGTTTCGAGGTCCCATTCCTTCAAGACGTTATAAGTAACGGCACCCAGTTGAAACATATCGGATATTCTAACAGCCGGAGTTGCCGCTAGTGAACGGGTCGATTTGGCACACTGAAATCAGGTTGATCACTGTCGGAATTCTCTTCGCTCTGCCACTGTTGGCCTTCGACATCGCCACCACGAAGCTCGAGCCACACACCACCCAGGCCTTTGACGAATACTTGAAGGGACGCGAAGCGGAGATGAACTCCCGAACCAGCTTCCTCTGGTGCGACGGCAAGCAGAGCTGCCTGACGAACGTGAGACAAAACGACATTCTGGTGGATTCGCGCAACGCCAAAGGCGTGCAGGAGATACCCGGTGGCCTGATCCACGATTGGCAGGGCGCCATCTTCGTAGCCGGCAAAAAAGTGGGGGATGTCATCGCCGTCCTCGGCGACTACAATCAGTACAAAGCCATCTATGGCCCCGAGGTGGTCGATTCCAAGTTGCTTTCGCGCCAAGGCGATCGCAGTCAGGTTTACCTGCGGCTGCGCAAGAGGAAAGTCATCACCGTCATTTTGAATACCGAATACGAAACCGTAGTCGAACGGCTTGACCCGTCCCATGGCCGCCTCCGGAGCGTCAGCACCCGCGTCACCGAAGTGGAAGCCGCCGAGACTGAGGACGAGCGGGAACTGCCACCAGGTGTGGACCACGGCTTCATGTGGCGCCTGAACTCTTATTGGCGCTTCGAAGAGCGCGACGGCGGGGTCTACATCGAGTGCGAAGCGATCTCGCTATCGCGCGGCGTTCCCGCGCTGCTGTCGAGCTTGATGGCGCCTATCCTGCGACAGTTGCCGCGGGAGTCGCTGGAAAAGACCCTCCTCGCCACGCGACGCGCACTGATCAAGCGCTAGATTCCGGTGGCGCTGCCGGTGCTGGAGCCGAAGGATTCGGCTTCGATACCGAGCCGCTGCAGCATGGTGACGAAGAGATTGCACAGCGGGGCGTTATTATCGCGCTTGAAGGCCAGGTGCTGGCCGTGGCGGAAGGCGCCGCCGGCAAGAAGGATGGGTAAGTTGGTATTGTCGTGGATATTGGCGTCGCCCAGGTTACTGCCGTAGAGAACCATGGTGCTGTCGAGTAAGCGGCGGCCGGATTCGGACTTACTCGCTAAATTACCGAGTAACTTGCGTAACAGGGACATTTGCAGACGGTCAGCCGCTTCAAGTTGCTTCACTTTCTCATCGGCTTGGCCGTGGTGTGAGAGGTTGTGATAGCCCTCAGTCGTATTGTGCTGATCGTCGAGCTTAAAGACCGGGGTGCGGAAGGCGTCCACCATCAGGGTGACGATGCGCGTCGAGTCCGACTCGAAGGCTAACTGGGCCATGGCGAGCATGAGGTCGAATTTCTCGAAGAAGAGGCGCTTGTCGGCGATGTCGGCGGGGGCGGGTTGGGGCGCGGAAGGTTTTGGGCGCTGCTCCCATTGGCGGGCGGCGACGAGGCGCTGTTCCACTTCGCGGATGGCGGTGAAGTACTGGTCGAGCCGGGCTTTATCCTGGCCGCCTAGGTGACCGCCAAAGCGCTTCGATTCGTCCAGCAAAGTATCGAGAATGCTGCCGCGCTCTTCGAGGCGATGGAGTTGCCGGGCGACGGCGGCGGGGTCGCCTTGGACGAACATCTTTTGGAAGAGCAGCGGGGCGCTCTCTTCGGCGGGAAGCAGGACGCCGTCACGCGTCCAGGAGAGGCTGCGGTTGGCGGTTTCGACATTGACGCCGAGGCTAAGCGTGGCGAATCGCGTGACCGGCCCGAGCTTTTCGGCAGCGAACTGATCGAGCGAAATGGTGTTGCGGAAGCCGGCCTTGAAGGCGCCACGGGCGGCGGTGAGAAAGCAGTTGTCGGTGCTGTGGCCGCCGGTGACGCCAGGAT
>JBBQQS010000124.1:0-11410 GCA_038215525.1 Bryobacterales bacterium | reverse complement strand
GGCGAGGGCCGTGTCGTGCGGCCGGAGCAGGTGGAAGTGCGTATTCCCGCTGGGGCCGCCGATGGCAGCCGTCTGCGTGTCGCGGGCAAGGGCAACGCCGGCCAAGGCGGTTCGCCGGCGGGCGACCTCTACATCACCATTCGCGTGGAAAAGCACGCGGTATTCGAGCGCGAAGGCGACAATATCGCGGTGAAGGTCCCAGTGACTGTGTGGGAAGCCGTACTCGGCACCAAGATCGAAGTTCCGACCATCGACGGGCGCGCCATCCTGAAGGTGCCGCAAGGCACTCACAATGGCCAGAAGTTCCGTTTGCGCGAAAAGGGGATTTCGAATTCCCGCAAAAATACCCGGGGCGATCAGATTGTGGAAGTGGAAATCCAATCGCCCCCCGCCAACGACGAACGCACGCGCGAGCTCTTCCGCGAACTCGCCCAACTCCATGCCGACGACGACCCGCGGCAGGACCTCTGGACCAAGGTGTAACTCAATGGCCAAAGCCAGGCAAAAAGCGGCCTACATGATTTCGTCGGTCGCCGAGCAATACGAAATCCACCCGCAGACCCTTCGTCTGTACGAGCGCGAAGGCTTGCTGAGGCCCTCGCGAAGCGACGGCAACACCCGCATGTACACCGATGAGGACCTGGAACGCCTCGAAGTCATCTTGAAGCTCACCCGCGACTTCGGCGTCAACCTGGCCGGCGTGGCGATCATCTTAGATATGCGCGAGAAGATGTCGGCCATGCAGCAGCACTTCGAGCAATTCGTGACGCAGTTGAATGTCGAGTTGCGCGACCGCGTCCCGAACCCCGATGCCGCTACCCGCAATTCTTTGGTGCCGATTAGCCGTTTGCGCCGATAAGGTAGAGTCAGGAAGAGGCGAAACTATGCCTACGGCGGTCCAATCGATTCTGATTGTCGTTCATGAACTCACTCCGCAACAGCGGCGCGAGTTGGCGGTAGCCCTAGCCCTAATCGACGCCGAGCCGTCTGCGAATCGGCAAGAGTTTGTGCAGTCGATTCGCGGCAAGTATCGTCACCTTCCCACCTCGAGCGAAGCGTTCCTGCTGCGTAAAGCGGCGGAGACTGCTTTGGAATCCCGCCCTTGATTCTGGTGCTCGATGCGAGCGCCATGATTGCGTTTCTGCGAGATGAACCAGGGGCGCGAGTAGTAGCTGACGCGTTGCTCGACCCCAACTGCGAATGCCGGGCGTTCAAGCTTTCCATCGCCCTGACCATTCTCCCTCAAATAGGAAACCCAACTCCGTAGGCGTGCAGGTGCGGCCCGTTGTGACGGCGAAGGCAAAGGCATCGACGGACTTTTGATCCAACAACACACGTGAAACGTACCGGCGTTCTTCGCCTACGGCGGCAAACCAGCCAGCCTCGCCGGGGCGGCTTACGACGGGCGGTTCCACGTCCCAGATGACTGACTCGGAAAGTCCCCCTTTGCTGAAATTCTGCGCGAAGACGGCAAGTTCATCGGCATTCGACATACACAGCGAACACTCCGCGGGCTGAAGCTGGATCACGATTGATTGGAATAGCTCGTCCATCGTCGTGACACACGAACGCCTTCTCGTCGGCAACGTCAGGCGCAACCACGGCCCGTGTGTCGTTTCTCGGATTGAAGCAATACTCGGCCCCAACCCAAAATCTCCCCCAGTTTGCGCTGGTCCGCACCTTCATCAATAGTCCAACCTGCCTCGCGCAGCATTCCTTCCACGTTCCGTAGTAAGTCATCCTGACACGGCAAAATGCCACCATGCATTCAATTGCAACGCGGTTCGCTTCATGCCGTCACCCGGACGTCGTCTTATGTTGGCACGACCCCGGTGTGTTCAGAACTCGCCATCAAAGGGATACTGAAGCGTGCCGACGATCTTTCGGTCCGGCCCGTACCGATTTTACTTTTATAGCCATGAACCGAATGAGCCACCCCACGTCCACGTGGATCGGGACGACCAGTCGACCAAGTTTTGGTTGCAGCCGGTGGCATTGGCGCTGAATTTAGGGTTCGGCGCAATGGAGCTTCGCCGCATTCAAGGGATCGTCTAGGAAAACGAATCTACTCTGTTGGAGGAATGGCATGCCAAGTTCGGAAATTAAACCGGGCGAACGCGTCAAAGCGGTCGCTTTTACCGATGACACAATGGCGGTAGATCCGATGGACGGCCGCACGATCGTGGTTCCTTTAGTCTGGTTTCCAAGGTTGCTGGCAGCGAGGCCGGAACAGCGGGAATATTGGCAGGTTAGCGGCGCAGGCTTCGGGATACATTGGCCCGATCTTGACGAAGACCTAAGCACTGCGGGCCTGTTGCGGGGAGCACCTGCGGCGCGAGAGCGGGCTGGCGTCTAGCCAGCCGCCGCAGTTCTTTAACTAAACGCTTTCGCACCAGAAACCATAGGTTGTGAAAAACTTCCCGCCGCGGGTTCAGCTTAATCTCCCCCCACCGCGAGCTATACGAAATCGACAACTCCTCCAACCGGATTCCCGACTGCTTCAGCGGCTCGGAGCGCTTCAATCCGCCTGATGCCTTGCCCGCGTGGTTGGGTATCCGGCGCTAGACGTAAAAAAGCTTGGGCGACCCGCAACCCATGTCGGGAAGCGAGCCGCGCAACGGACGGCCCAACCTTTATTGGCCGTCGCTCTCCACCGCCTTATTGACGGGCATCGTCAGCGTCAAAGCCATGGAGGCCCAACCGGTTCCTGCGGCCGAGATCCATTGGTCCTGGCCGTGCGGAAAGCCACTCTCCTTGTAGGGCTGGAAGGGGAACGCCCGGGTGCGCACATGCCAGGAGCCGTCGCTTAGCTGGGTTCGGAGTAGGAACCCGGCGCCGCGCTGGTAAGCGGCGTCATCCGTCGACAGCTGCCCGGCCAATTTCAGCGCATAGAGCGCTTGCCCGGTAGCGTAGGCGTCGGTCTCGAGCGTCGCCAACTGCGCCCAACCGCCGTCGGGCCGTTGTTCGGCCATCAAAGCCTGGGCGACGCGGCGCAGGTCAAACGGATCGGTCTTGGCCCAAGCCAGCCCCAGGAGTTGCATGGCGCGCTCTTCGTTCGTGCGCGGCTGCACGTTCTCAAGCCAGCGGCGGGCACGCTCAACACCCGCCTCGGGCTGCTTGCCGTATAACTGTATCGCGCGCAGACCGAGCGCTGTCGCCGTCACGTCGCTCGATTCAATCGGCGGCCGCGCCGGCATCGACGGGAAGCTGCCATCGGCGCGCTGCTTGGTCGAAATCAAATAGGCCATGGCCGCGGTGGTCTCGTCGGCCGGATAGCCTTCCGCATGCAGACCCAACAATGCGTAGCCCAAGCTGATGGGCGGGTCGGGAAGACGGTCAGTCCCCTGCAGCATCAACTCCCGTGCTGGCTGGAAGGTCGCGATCACGGCTTCAACCTGTTGCTTGGCGATCTTCTCGTTCACCGCGATCCCGCGCTTCCGGGCCAAGTCATTGGCCATCTGCGTCAGCGACTGATGATGGCAAGAAGTGCAGCCCGAAACCCGCACGAACTGATCGCCGCTCTTCTGGAGCAAAGCCAAGGAGCGCTCCACCGGCGGCTTCGCGACAGCCGCCCCTGCCTTCTGCAGCGACGCCACAATCGCCGTATTGCCGCGCCGCAAGGCCCATTGCATTGCCGTTTCGCCCATCTGGTTGGCCACGTTGGGGTCAACGCCCCGGCCCAAGAGTTCGTTGACCATGGCCGCGTTGCCGGCCTCATTGGCCGCGGCCCACATTAGGGTCGTGGACCCGGCGCCATCGGTGGCACCAAGGTCAGCGCCTCGGTCCGCCAGGGCGCGCACCAAGTCCACGTTGCCGTTCACAATGGCGAAAAACACCGGAGTAAAGCCAATCACGCGGCCTTCGTTCGTATCGGCCCCTTCCGCCAGCAACCGCTTGGCGGCGGCCGAATCATTGCGCATCACCGCTCCCAATAAAGGCGTGGGCGGCGTAAAGTCAGGCCCCTGGGCCAGCAAAGTCAAGCTGGCGCAGAGGGCGAAAATCGGCAGTAGTGGGTATCTCATCGATGGGTAATCCTCTACACACCCACGCGGGATTCGATCCGCAGATGGATCACGCCAGCCCAAAAATCCTAAAGAATTTCCCCCTACGCCGCGATAGTCAATCAGATGAACCGCCAGCAAGCCGAAGAATTGAATACTCTGGGTGACGAAGCCGCCGACCGCGGCGACCGCGCCTCCGCCCGGCAGGCCTACACCCGCGCCACCACCGCCGACCCCTCCTGGAGCGTCCCCTGGTACAACCTTGGCTTCCTTGCCAAGTACGATCGCCAGTGGGCCGAGAGCCTGCGCGCCAACGCCCAAGCCGCCCAACTGGCGCCTTGCAACGAGGCTGCCTGGTGGAATCTGGGTATCGCCGCCACCGCCCTGCGCGACTGGAAACAAGCCCGCTGGGCCTGGCACAATGTTGGCATCAGCCTGCCCCCGGGAGAGAGCGACTGTGCCGGCCCGTCTATGCTGGCCGCGGTCCGGTTGAGCTCTTCCCAAGAGGTTGTCTGGGGTGAACGGATTGACCCGGCCCGGATAATCCTCTTGAACGTCCCGCGTCCGGAATCGCAGCGCCGTTTCCAGGATGTCGTTCTCCATGACGGCGCGCCCAATGGTACGCGGGCGATGAACGGCACGGAGCTTCCCATCTTCGACGAACTGGAAGTTTGGGAATCGTCCCGCTTTGTCACCTACGAAGTGGCGCTTCAACTACCCCATGCCGGAGCGAGAGCCGTGCTAGCCGAAATCTGTACGGAGCGCGGCCTAGGCCTGGAAGACTGGTCCGCGGCACACGCCGTCGCGCCCGTTGCCGCGATTGCCGCCGAAAGCGAAGTGGCCGTTCACGATGTCCTGAAGGAGTGGGCGCAGCGCGTGCCGGGCGCCGGCCTCCGATCCTAACTAAAGCGCTTTCGCACCAGAAACCATAGGTTGTGAAAGCCATCTCGCCACGGGTTCAGCTTAATCTCCCCCAACCGCGAGCTATACGAAATCGACAACTCCTCGAACCGGATCCCCGATTGCTTCAGCGCCTCGATCTTGATCTCTTCGCTGAACGCCATCCCGTCGCTCTCGAGCGTCATCTTCTCCAGGATCTTCCGCTTAAACACCCACATCCCACTCTGCGAATCGCGGACCCAACGGAAGTAGAGCACCGACATCGCCAGCGACAAAATCAAATTGCCGATCTTATGTTTGAAGCTCATCGCCGCGCGGTCCCGCACCGGGAAGCGTGAGCCATTTAGGAAATCGACGTCCAGGTGGCGGAAGGCTTCGAGCAGATAGGAGATGGCGTCGACAGGATAGCTGTGGTCGCCGTCCAGGGTGACGATGATGTCGCCCGTGGCGTTGGCGAAGCCGCGCTTGTAGGCCCGGCCGTAGCCGCGGACATTCTCCCGGATCACGAAGGCGCCATAGCGGGCGGCCACCGCCGCCGTACGGTCCGTCGAGCCGTTATCAACGACAATGATCTGATCGACGAAGGCCGGCATGCGCTGAAGCACCTGCTCCACGCCCTCCTCTTCGTTCAAACAGGGAATGATGACCGTAATGGCTTGGCCGTTGTACAAGGGACGAACCCGTTAATGTAGCACGAATCGACTTTTCGCGGCCCGGTTAACGTCATACTGAGAAGGAAATCTATGCTACGAATCGCCTTTTTCGCCTGCGCCTTTCTCGCCCTCGCTCAGCCCAACGCTGACTTGAGCCAGGTGCGCTCGATTTACATCATGCCCATGAGCGGCGGCTACCACCAGTACTTGGCTAATCGGCTGATTCGGCTTGGCTTATTCCAAGTGGTGGCAGACCCTCAGCGCGCCGACGCCGTCCTCACCGACCGTTTGGGCGAAGGCCTGGAACAGCGCCTCGAAGGCTACGACGCTATCGGCCGTAAGCTCGAAGAGGCCGAACACAAAGCCGACGAACCGGCCAAAGGCGACAGCCGGATCACCCTCGCTGACCGGCCCATCACCACGAGCCTCTCTGGCGGCAAAGGCACGCTTTTCCTCGTCGACCGCAAGACCCGTCGCCTACTATGGAGCACCTTCGAGAAGCCCAAAAACTCCACCGCCAAGGAACTCGACCGCTCCGCCGGCCGGGTGGCGGGTCGCGTGAAGGGTGATTGGACGGGGAAGAAGTCCTGATCGATTTTCAACAATGCACTACCGGATAGGCCGCACTGGCAACGGCGGTGCGGGAGAGCGTCCGTATTTCAGATTCCAATAAGACCAAGACCGGCCATCGAACACCCCGGGCGGCGCGTTTTCCAAGGCTTCTCGAAACTCGTTCGGCCCGATGATGCCATCCAGGGCGCGTAAATCTTCCACCGTTCCGTACGTCATCACATGCGCGAGGAAGTGAATCGGATCCGTGAGCGTCTCACGGGGCGGCTTGAACCACACCACCCGTTCAGCGACCGTCAGCAATTGTGGTGTTTCGGGTAACGACTTCATGGCTTCCTTCCATCGTCGCGCTTCGCGTAAGGCGTCAGCACGGGCAGCGTTGCCACATCCACGGATTTCACGGCTTGATCCAACAGCGCCCGCTTCTCCATCGGCAGTGCGGGCACGTCTTCAAAAAACGTCAAAGCCTTCAGTGTGATCAGCGGGTTGAACTGCCGGCCATAGACCACGGTGCCTGCCGCGAGGATCATGGCTAAATCGATCCCGTGTTGCAGGATGGCCGCTATATCGAGATAGTCCTTCACTTCGGCCCGCTTTTGGATGACTGCAGCTTTGGTTCCGGCCAAGTCAAGCAACGAGGCTATCCATAAATTCGTATCATTCGTCACTTCCGGTGCGGCCACCTGCCCGAGTCCCAGTCCGCCGAAGAAGGAAAGTAGCACCGGCCCGCCGCGATCCACGCGACATGTGAGAGTGTTCGGGGCGACTTGGATTCGTTCCGATTCCCGCAGGTAGGGGATTTGAACGTCCAGTTGATCGGGGTCGAAGGGGGCGTTCGAAAAGAAATCGAAATCGACCGAGGTCCGGTGCCCCAGCCGCAGCGCTAAACCCGTTTCGCCGTAGAGCGTGAAGCCCTCGAGCGTTGCCGTCAGTTCCGGCCATAATGCTCGTTGCGGCGGGGGCAGAATGTCGAGATGAGGAACAAAGGCCATCCGTTATTCATAGCGCACCTTTGGGATTCGAGCCAAGGCTTTCGTCGTCATGAACCCGGCCGCGTCTCCGGCCACGTCAAGGGCGATGATGCCGTGCAATTTGCTGCTGGGTCGTCTAGATCAAATTGAAACACTATTCGCATTTTCAAGTTCGAAGCCCATTGATCAGTGGACCGAGGCTGAACAGAAAATAGCAGGAGACATTAGCGGAGCGTTTCATTTGGTTGGAGTGCTGGCCGAGGAGGGGCTGCTGCCAAGCAAGCTGCTGGGTCAGATCTTTGACTACAGCATTCCTAGGGCGCGAAAATCATTGCATCCTTATCTTGTCTCAATCAGAAGCGAACGCGGAGCCAGCTATTGGGGCGGCTTTGACTTGCTGTTCCGGCGAGCCCTAGAGTGCGGTGCATTTTTCGATCCTCTTGACCCTAGACTGATCAAGACTCTAGATCGCTCTTAGCCCCGCCGATCACGATCAGCGCCAGCATCATACTGGGAATGTCGAAGATTAAATCAAAGTGACATGGTGAGAGACTGTTGTCCTCTCTCACCGCCCCTAAGTCTTCGGCGTCATCGGACCATGCACCGAGTGCTGCTCCTGCGGCTCATTCAACTTAATTTCAATCGTCCGCTCTTCTTCGTTCACGTCGAACGTCTGGCCGTAGGTCTGGTAGCCTTTGGCGATCACCTGAATCAGAAACTTGCCCTGCGGAATCGTTGGGATCCTGGCCCAGCCTTCCTGATTCGTCCGCAACTCCCAGTTCTTCTGGATCTTCTTGCCGAGTTTCGCGATCGAACGCCCCTTGACGAAGCGCACAATCACACTCGCACGTTCGACGGGATTACCCGCCGGAGTCTTTACTTCGATGCGCAGGCGCGTGGTGAGGTCATCGGCGCGTAACAGGGGCAGTAGCGGCAAGCTCAGAAACAGCGATCGACGGGTAAGCACGACTCTATTGTAGCCCCTGCATGAATTCGAGGAAACGCTCGGCGTAGCGATCGAGATTTTTGCGCTCGCCCCCACCCAAGAGCGGCGAGCACATCTCGTAGGCCACCGTTGCCTGGCTCCCGCCGGCGGCCAATCCGCCTAGAAAAGCCGGGTAGTCGATGAAGCCTTCGCCCATCGGCACGGCCTGAATCAACGGGGTGCCGGCTTCGTAGTTCACCAGCGCCGGGTTATAGCGATAGCGGGGCCGGCGCTGATAGTCGGCGACGGTGGTGTGGATGGTGTAGGGCGCCAGCCGTTTGGCTGGCGTCGCCAAATCCGTTTCGCCGTGCAAGGCCGGGGCCCAGGCATCGAACATGGCGCGGCAGGCCGGATGGTTGACGGCTTGGAGGAGGTCCTCGAATTGTGCCCAACCCACGGCGACGTCGTGATGATTTTGGACGCCGAGGGTAACGCCGAGGTCCGCGGCCCGGGTGGCGGCTTCGCGCAAGGTATCGACGATCAGCTTCCACTGCGCGCCGTAGCCGGCCGCCGGATGTTCATAGCCCGTGAAGATGCGGAGACGCGTGCCGCCCAGGTCGCGCGTCAGCTTGGCGAGTTCCACGATGTAGCTCACCTGGAACTCGCGATGGGGAATTTCGGCGTGCTCGAGGTCGGCGGTCAGGTTGGTGTAACCCGCGATTACCAAATCCTGCAGACCGCGCTTCTCCAGTTGGGCACGTAAGGCCGCTCGCCGGGCCGCATCATAGTCCAGCATCGAAACGTGCGGACGCTTGGCCATCAGCATCACGCCGCCGAAGCCCAGGTCCGCAGCGTGGTTTACGAAAGCTTCCACGCCCAGCGCATCCTGGCCCCACAGGCCCGCGTAAGAGACCGAATGTAACAACCGTGTACCCAGCATCCCCTGATTGTAGGCCGAACGGTTAGACTAAAGAGGAATGACCACTGCGGCCCCGCTAATGGATACTTACGGACGGTTGCACGACAACCTCCGCATCTCTGTCACCGATCGCTGCAACATCCGCTGCTTCTACTGCATGCCGGAGACCGGGGCGGAATACGTCGACCGTGCCGAGATCCTCACCTTCGAAGAGATCGAGCGCTTTGTCCGCATCGCCGTCGACCTTGGCGTCACCAAAATCCGCCTTACCGGCGGCGAGCCGCTCGTCCGTAAAGATCTACCGGTCCTGATCACGGCGCTGAATAAAATCCCGGGCATTCGCGACATCGCCCTCACCACCAACGGCGTCCTGCTGGCTGACCAGGCCCAAGCCCTCTATGACGCCGGCCTGCGCCGCCTCAATGTTCACCTCGACACGCTCGACCGCGCGCGTTTCGAGCAAATCACCCGCCGCGATGACTTCCCCCGCGTCATGGCCGGCGTCGAGCGCGCCCAGGCCCTCGGTTTCGGCCCAATCAAATTCAACGTGGTCGCGGTCAAGAATCTGATTGAGCCGGACATCGTCCCGATGGCCCGCTTCGGCCGCGAACACGGCATCGAGATTCGCTATATCGAGTTTATGCCGCTCGACCATCAAAGCCTCTGGGACCGCTCCCGCGTGCTGTCGATGGACACCATGCTCGACATGCTCCGCCGCGAAATCGGCCCGCTCGAGCCGATCCCCGATCCTGACCCTCGCGCCCCCGCCACCGAGTTCCGGTTCACCGACGGCATTGGCCGGGTGGGCTTTATTGCCTCGGTCTCCAAACCCTTCTGCCTCAATTGCAACCGCCTGAGGCTGACGTCGGACGGCAAGCTGCGCTATTGCCTCTTCGCCATTGACGAGACGGATGTGAAGGGCCTGCTGCGCGCTGGCACTGGGAACGACGCGGCCATCATCCAGACGATTCGTCAAACCGTGCAGGACAAGTGGCTAGGCCACGAGATCAACACTAACCGCTTCGTGGCCCCGCCCCGCCCCATGCACTCCATCGGCGGCTAGCTTTAGCCGCGTTCGCGGGTTGCGGGCGTTCTGCGCTTGACATAGGAAAATACGATTGGGATCATGAAATAGATCGGCTCCGCCTATGGCTAGCAAGCTGCCCACTCCTCCCCCTCGCGCCCGTACCCTGGACCTCCGTCTGCTCGATTACTTCTGTGCCGTCGCTCGCACCAGCAGCTTCACCCGCGCCGCTGACGAATTGGGTGTGGCCCAGCCTTCGCTTTCCGAGCAGATCAAGAAGCTCGAGATCGCTCTGGGCGCGCCGCTTTTTGAACGCCTGAGCCGCCGCATCGAACTTACGCCCCTGGGTGAGGCCTTGCTGCCCAAGGCACGTGCGTTGCTCGAAGAAGCCGCGGCACTGCCGTTGATTTTGGAGTCTTTGCGGGAAGGCGTCCGCGGCGACCTCCGCGTGGGCGCCATCCCCACCATGCTGCCCTACTTCCTCGCGCCCAACTTGCGCCAATTTGTCGATAGCTTCCCGGAAGTCAACCTGCACTTGCGCGAGGCCACCACGCCGGACCTGATCGAGCAAATCCAGGACGGGGTGCTCGACATCGCCATCCTGAGCGTGCCCGTCGAAGGCCAGGGCCTCGTGATGAGCGAACTCTTCCGCGAGCCGCTGTCCCTCGCCGTGCCCGAAGATCATCCGCTCGCCAACGCCGAGAAAGTCGACTTGCGTCGCCTCTCTACGGAGCGGCTCCTGGTGCTGAAGGAAGGCCATTGCCTGCGCGATGAGACCTTAACGGTCTGTCAAAGGGCCCGCGTCAAATTCGCCGGGCAATTCGAGGCGGATCAATTCGCGAGCATCTTCGAGTTGATTCGTTCGGGCTTCGGCGTAAGTATCGTACCCGAAATGGCACGACCTTCCGCCCAGGGGTGCCGATTGATTCCCCTTGAGCAGAAGGCCAGCCGGAAAATCGGTTTCATTAGGCTCGAAAGACATTACATCTCTAAGCCCACCGAAGCTTTCATTACCTATCTGCGTACCCTGGCGAAGCTATACCGGTAGCCTGTGGTTGGTAACTAGCTCATCGCGTTAGCGATGGGTCACATTCGACAAAGAAATCCCAGCATTTACTCGGAGGGCAAATGTTACCCACCGCTTACGCAGCGGGCTAGCCGGGGCTACGCGAATGCCATTTCCGGCACTAACTCCGCAATGGATTCGACAATGCGGCCTGGCCGGAACGGATAATCCCGCAAGGTCTCGCGCGTCGTAGAGCCAGTAAGTACCAAAATACTTTGGAAGCCGAGGTCAGTGGCGCCGCGAATATCGGTCTCCATGGTGTCGCCGATCATGATCACCTCATCGGTGCTGAGCCCGATGCGCTTGCGCGCCGTGCGCATCATAAAAGGATTCGGCTTACCCACGTGATAGGCCTTGCGCCCGGTGGCCGATTCGAGCAAA